>JBCCUW010000025.1:0-17752 GCA_039196385.1 Pseudomonadota bacterium | reverse complement strand
TTCACGCTCGGCCGACAAGCGGTCAGTTGGGGAAGCGGGATTGTGTTTCAGCCGATGGATCTGTTCAGTCCCTTCTCTCCCACGGTCGTGGACCGGGATTACAAAGCAGGTGACGACCTGCTGTTGATCGACAGGCTGCTGGCGAATGGCCAGGATCTGCAATTCCTGCATGTTGTGCGACGTGACCTGGACAACCAGGTGAGTTCTGCGGTGGCCAGTACCGCGGTGAAATGGCACGGTTACTTCGGCTCCGTAGAGTTTGAGCTGGTTGGCGCGCGCCACTACGATGAACCTGTGTTTGGGGTCAGCCTGCGTGCCCCCATAGGTACAGCGTTGATGCGCACGGATATTGTCGCCAGTAGAAATCTGGCCGGCGATTGGCGGGTCAGTGGCATCCTCAACGCGGATGTCACCTTTGCTCTGGGCGAACGGAATGCTTATGTTTATGCAGAGTATTTTCACAATGGCTGGGGTGTTGGCGAACTGACCAGTGCGGCTGAGTTGCCAACTGAGTTGCAGGAACGACTGCTGCGCGGGGAGCTGTTTAATCTTATGCGCAACTACCTTGCAGTCGGTGGTAACTATGAGTGGCATCCGTTGCTCAATCAGAATGTCACTCTCATCGGTAATCTTCATGATGCCAGTGTGCTGTTGCAGATGCAGTTGAGCTATCAACCCGGCGATAATCAATCAATTGATCTGGGCTGGATCGAACCTCTGGGTCGCGCCGGGGATGAATTTGGCGGTGTCCGCGTGCTGCCGGACGCAGGCGTGACTGCCGCTGGCGCCAGCCGCGCCTATTTACGCTGGGTCTATTATCTGTAAGCAAGTACCTGTCACCAGGCGCTAGCCCTTTGCAATTTTCTCCGCGAGGATCTGTGATACCCCCTGTGATAGGCTTAAGGCCTTGGGTTAGCGGGGAGAGACATGACAGACACTAACGATGAAGCAGCGAGCGGGGGCTCAACTCAGCGCACCGGGCCCCTCGCCAACTTAACCATCATCGATTGTACGATGGCGCTGGCCGGACCTTTTGGTGCCGCGCTGCTGGCGGATATGGGTGCTGATGTCATCAAAGTTGAGCCGCCCCATGGCGATGGATCACGCTCAGTACCACCCTTACCGGAAGACTATGCGAACCCCAATGCAGCGGAGCCGGCAGGGGTCGACTACGGCGGCTATTTCGCCAGTATCAATCGTAATAAACGCAGCATTGTCCTCGATCTGAAAAGGGCAGACGATGTCGAAACACTCTTAGGCTTATGCGAACACGCTGATGCGATCATCGAGAATATGCGGGTCGGGGTAATGGACAAACTCGGCGTTGGTTACGATGATATCCGCCAGCGTAATCCGCAGATTGTGTATGGTTGCATCCGCGGCTTTGGCGATCCTCGCACCGGGGCCAGTCCTTACGCGGAGTGGCCGGCGTACGATATTGTGGCCCAGAGTATGGGTGGTTTGGCGCATATCACCGGCCCTGAGGGAGCCGCCGGCTACCCCTGCGGGGTCAGTGTTGGGGATATCTATCCCGGGACGTTGATGGCGCTTGGTGTTCTGGCGGCAGTGAATCACGCCAAACATACCGGCGAAGGCCAGTTTCTGGATGTGGGCATGTACGACGCCATGCTGGCGTTCAATGAAACGGTTATTGCGAATTACGGCTACGCTGAAAATGTCCTGGGCCCGCGCGGGCAACATCACCCGAATCTGATGCCATTTGGGATCTATCCAACTCAGGACGGGGGTATCGCCATTGCTGCGCCGGGCCCAGGTCACTGGGCGAAATTGTGTGAGGTGATGGGCTGTCCAGAATTGATTGAAGACGAGCGCACGCGCAACACCTTTGTGCGCAAACGTAATCAGGAGATGGTGGAAGCCGTGATCAGCGGGTGGACCTCAACCCGATCTAAAGCAGAGGTATTGCAAGCATTAGGTGGCCTGGTGCCGTGCGGTCCGGTCAATACGGCGGCAGATATATTTGCTGACCCTCACGTTCAGGCCAGAAACATGATTACCCCGCTGGAGTTGCCGGGCGACAACGGTGAAGTCGCCATTGTCGGCAGCCCGATCAAATTTACCGCCACCCCTGCGGGTTTTTATCGACGCCCACCGAAACTGGATGAACATGGCGCGGAGGTGCGGGCACAACTCGCTGCCCGTCAGCAACTGGATCAACCAACTGGAGCAGAAAATGAGTGAGTTTACCGACAAAGTTGTGGTGATTACCGGCGCGGGTGGTGGCCTGGGCAAGGCCCATGCCCTGGAATTTGCCGCCCGAGGCGCGCGGGTAGTGGTGAATGACCTGGGCGGTAGCGGCGACGGCACTGGCGCCAGTGACATGGCCGACGAGGTTGTTGCAGAAATCCGGGATGCGGGCGGTGTCGCGATTGCGAACAAAGCGTCTGTCTCTGATCGAGCCGGGGCCAAGTCTGTGATCGACGACGCCGTGGCGGAATTTGGAACCGTTCATATTCTTGTTAACAATGCAGGTATTCTAAGGGACAAGAGTTTCAAGAAAATGGCGCTGGACGACTGGGACATGGTCATGGACGTGCATCTGAATGGCTCCGCTTATGTCACGCATGCTGCCTGGCCGATCATGCTGGAACAAAACTACGGCAGGGTCGTTTTCACTTCATCCTCATCAGGTATTTTCGGCAATTTTGGCCAGAGTAACTATGGGGCTGCCAAAATGGGCATGCTGGGCATGATGAACGTGCTGGCCAAAGAAGGCGTCGCAAAAAACGTGCGCGTAAACTGCCTCGGGCCGGCGGCGGCAACGCGCCTGATTAATACCATTCCCGGACGACAGGAAGATCTGGATAATCCGGATCCAATGCGCCACCCCAAACTGGTAACCCCGGCAGTACTGCTCATGTGTAGCGAAGATGCGCCCAACGGGGTAACCATCATGGCCGGGAATGGCCGATTTTCGACAGTGGCCGTTTTTAACAACGAGGATCTGCAGTTTGGTGCAGATGTTACATATGAAGACCTGTTGGCCCGGCGCGAAGAATTGCTGGATATGTCTGCAGCTACCGAAGGTTGGAGCTGGATGCAAAAACGCCTGGCTGAGCAGAACTGAAACTGCGGACGTGCCGGTTCGACCTGCGGGTAGTTTTAGTGGCCTTTTGTGGCTTGACCCTGGCTGTCTGCCGCATACTTAAGTAACGCCAGTCCGCGGTAAGCGCCGTGCACAAACTTGCTGTACGGCAAGGTGACAAAAAACGCCAGCACAAAGCCCAGATGAATTGCCAGCAGCAGGCCCATGGCCTGGGTTTCTCGCCAGAATAACAGCGCAAAGCCGGTCAGGCTGATCCAGAACAACAAATTGATAAACGCGTAGTCCATACCCATACCGCGGATATGCAAAGGTTCGCGCGCGGTATTCAGCTTCACCACGAACAATCCGGCGCAACCAATCAACAGACCCAGGCCACCGATGCTGCCGAGCATGACCGGCAGGCTGAAGTATGGAAAGGGTGACAGTCTGTTCAGGAAGTACTCGTAGACGGTAGCGACACAGGTCGCGGCAAAGCAGAGCATAAAGCCCCACATGGTCAGATGGTGGAAAACTCTGCGCCGGTTGGAATAAGCATCGTCCACCGTATTGCAGCCGTCACCATGTCCGCCGCCCAGATGTTCCAGGGTAACCACCTGGCTGATGGCCTGGCGCCACACTCGCCAACGCGAGAGGTCTCGGCGGCGCAATCCAATATGCCGTGCAAAGCGCAACAGGCTGACCGTCAGCGCCAGCAGGGCGCCGACAAAGCTGGTGCCTGCCACGGCCACCATAACGGCATGCGGAATAATCTGGTAAAAGGCGCCGGGTTCTGTGTGGGTACCCAGCAGCACCTGACTATCGTTCATTAACACGGTTAACCCCAGAACAATCGCCAAACCCAGGGCAATGGCCGTGCTGACGACGAGCCCGTTGCGTTTAAACAGGTTCGCGAACACCCCTGGCCAGGCAAATGCTTCGTAGGTCGCGGTGCGCGTAGCGGCCAGCGCGCTGGGCACGTTGACGGAAAATGGGTGGGGCGGTTTGTACTGACAGGCGTGATAGCAGGCCATACAGTTGTGGCACAAATTGGCCAGATAGTCGGCGGTGTCAGCGGCAAACGTCCGGTGTTGCGTCATGGTCTGGAATACAGGACAGTACCCCTCACAATAGCGGCACGCGTTGCAGATACCGAGCAGACGGATGGTTTCGTCCACCGGCTCGACAACATCTGTCGCAATTAGAGGTTGTTCAGACAAGCTGCCTCCCGTCCGGCGATGCGCCCGAAAACGCCGCCGATGGTCATACCCGTACCCGCACAATAGCCCTGGCCGAGGATGTTGCCGGCCATAATTTCGCCCGCCGCAAACAGATTGCTGCTGGGTTGGTCATTGCGCATCTGCATACGCGCGGAAGCATCGACCTTAACCCCCAGGTAGGTAAACGTGATACCCGGGCGTAACGGATAAGCGTGAAAAGGGGCCTGATCAATGGTCCTTGCCCAATGTGATTTTGGCGGATGCAAACCGTGGGTAGCGCAGTCATCGAGCTGCGTGGGATCGTACTGGCCTGCAACAACCGCCTGATTGAACCGGGCGAGAGTCTGATTGAGAGCGCTGGGTGACAGATCCAGCTTGGCGGCCAGTTCATCTATGCTGTCTGCCGTAATCGGGGGGAAAACGGACGGCATAAAATTGTTAATTACCTTGTTATCGATGATTGCGTAGGCGATCTGTTCGTCCTGCTGGGCCACCAGGCGCCCCCATATTGCGTATCGCTTTGGCCAGAAATCTTCACCTTCATCGTAAAAGCGCTGTGCATGCCGATTCACGACGATGCTGAAACAGACGCAGTCGAGACGCGAAACAATGCCCCCATCGTAGGCCGGAGCGCGCGCGTCGATCGCTACCGCATGACACTGATCTGCATCGCCAACAGGGCTGATGTGATGGTCCAGCAGGGCGCGCAGGACCGTACCCTCGTTATACGGTGTGCCACGAATCAGAAAATTCTGTGCAGCGGGCCCCCAGATTTCCTCCAACCAACTGCGGTTGGCTTGAAATCCGCCACAGGCGGCGACGAGGCTGTTTGCCTGCACCTGGCGTGGCGCAGGGTTGTCACCTGCGTAGTAGGTGGCGCTGCGGAAGTGGCCATCCGCGATATCCAGAGCGCGTACGTCGCAGTTGTAAAATATCTCTACGCCCAGTTCCGCAGCGGCTCGGTATAGCGTATTTGCCAGCGCACATCCACCGCCCAGAAAAAACGCGTTGGTGCGATCCAGACTCAGTGTGCCGCTCAGGCTGGGCTGAAAGTACACGCCGAGGTCTTTGTACCAACTGAGCAGTTCGGGGCTGGCTTCAATCATCATCCGCGTTAGCTCTGGCTGTGTCTTGCCCCCGGTAACCCGTTGAATATCCTGCCAGTATTCTTGTGCATCGTAACAATCGCTGAGGGTCTCCAGCGGGGTACTGTGCATTACTCGGAAGTTGCGGACGTGCCGGGTGTTGCCTCCGCGCATGGCTTGGGGTGCGCGCTCTAACATGACCACGCGCGCACCCTGTTCACGCGCGCTGATCGCGGCGCACAAAGCAGCGTTACCGCCGCCAATGACCAGCACGTCGGTTTGTTGCGGGGGGATGTGTTGCACGTCATGCCTGTCTGTCTGCACAGCCTGACAATGTAACATGCCGCGGTCGTCATGGGGTGCTGGGAGCGTAAGTGATGTGGGCTTTCGGTTCGGCCACGATTCGGGCATTGTTGACCTGGTGAGAGATTTTGCAGCCATAACCCACCCCGGTAACGTGCGCGATCAGAACGAAGATAGTTTCTGCGCAGACGGTGACCTGGGGTTGTGGATTGTAGCGGATGGCGTGGGTGGTCACGTGGGTGGTGAGGTGGCCAGCCGGCTCGCCTGCGACACCATTACGCAGCAGGTCCGCGGCGGCGCGCATCTGGATCAGGCCGTCAGAGCTGCGCACCAACGGGTTCTGCAGGAAATATCCCGGCGCGAAAATGACGCCGGTGGGAGTGACGTACCAGACGGCGCAAATAACATGGGAACCACCGTTGTGGCCTTGCGGCGGCTGGACCCGGTTGGTGAATCTTATGATCTGGTCTGGGCGGGGGATAGTCGCGCCTACCTGTGGAATGGCGCGCTCAAGCAGCTCACCAAGGATCATTCTTTTGTCGGCGAACTGGTTGCCAAAGGCGTGCTCACTCCCGCGCAGGCTGCCCGACACCCTGAGCGTCACGTGATCACGCAATCGGTAGGTGTATCGGCACACGTGTCACTTGATCTGGACCAGTTGCAGTGTACATTGGCGCCCCATGATCAGCTTCTGTTATGCAGTGACGGATTAACTGATGAGCTCAGTGAGGCCGAGATTGCGCTGGCGATGCAACAGCATGCGTCGGTCCAGGATCAGGCGGAGGGTCTGCTTGCGGCCGCGTTGGATGCCGGTGGGCGCGACAACATTACCGCGTTGGTGATCGGGCCTGAGCCGTCCAGCACGGTGCACCCTGATGTTCAATCCGGCGTTCATGCGACAGCCGATGCAACGTTGAGCTGGCGTCAATGGTCAGTTGCGCTGATGCTTTTGCTGTTGGTCATGGTGGTTTTTGGTTTGCTGGGCTGAGGTCCCGCAGTGTGGACAGGTAGGGGAGCATGGAGATACTGGGTAAACTTATCGGACGTTACGAGATCACACAGCATATCGGCGCCGGTGCGATGGCTGAAGTTTATCAGGCCTACGATCCTGACATTGATCGCACGGTCGCCCTGAAAATTCTCAAAGAAGAGAATTGTGTAAACGAAGAACACATCAACCGTTTTTTGCGCGAAGGTAAAGCAGCCGGTGCACTGACACACCCTAACATTGTCACGATTCATGATGTCGGCACACTGGAAAGTGTGCCGTATATCATGATGGAACTGCTTGAAGGCCAACCGCTCAGTCAGTTGCTGCAGTCTGGCGACAAACTGCCGCTCACAACCGTTTTGCGGATTGCCATGCAGATCGCTGATGCATTGGACTACGCCCATGACAAGGGTGTCGTGCATCGCGATGTGAAACCCGACAATGTCATCGTCGGCAAAGACGGCACCTCCATCAAAATTGCCGATTTTGGGATTGCCCGGCTTGACGAAGGCGCCAAAGAATCAACCCAGGCTGGGATGATCCTGGGTACGCCGAGGTACATGTCACCAGAACAGGCCAGCGGCGAAAGTGTGGACGGCCGCTCCGACCTGTTTTCTCTGGGTGTCATTCTGTATGAAATGCTGACGGGACAGAAAGCGTTTGACGCTGAGTCCATGGCAACGCTGATTATGCAGATCATGCAGAAAGATCCACCTCCGATTCGTAACGTTGTGACCCAGGTGCCGCCCGGATTACAGAATATTGTGGCTAAACTGCTGGCCAAGAAACCCGCGCGGCGCTACCAGAGTGGTCGTGAACTGCACGAAGCGCTGGCGCGTGAACTGCGCCTGCTGGAAGAAGATGAGAGCGAAAAATCCGCCTACATGCCGCTCCAGGTCAAGTGGACGGCAATCATGGCGACTGTTGTGGCCGTTGCGATGGCGCTCAGTTCAATATTTATTATGCGTGCGCAGACCGAAGCGCTGCAGCAGCAGGCCATCGATTCAGGCATATCATTGGGGAATTTTGTCGCCGTGCAGGCTGCGGTGCCAGTGTTGAGTGAAGACTGGATTACGCTGGAGTCTTTTGTGGAAGACGCATCTAACCGCAAGTCGTTCGCCTATCTTGTGGTCGCGGATCATGAGGGTGTGGTGCGCAGTGCAACCCAGTCGGAGCTGGTTGGCGGGAGGTGGAATGCCGCGGCCCAGGGCGACCTGCTGTTTGCCGAAAATGATGTTGAGGTACGCCGGCTCCTGGATGCAGATGAAAATGAGATTTTCAACTTCAACCTGCCAATTCTGTTTCGTGATACCCGCGTGGGTAGTGTGGATGTCGGCGTGGACCAGGCAGGTTTGAATGCGGCTCAAGAAACCACCGCGCAAATGTTGACTGGCCTGGCGCTGGCTATTGTCGCAGCGGTGGTAGTCGTGATCTACGTGTTTAACCAGCTTGTGGCAAAAAACCTGCTCCTCTCCACCCAGGCGTTGCGCCTGTTTCGCCAGGGTAATCTGGAAGCGCGTATATCCAGGGAGCGCACTGACGAATTTGGTGACTTGTTTAAAGCGTTTAATGAAATGGCGGATGCTGTCAAGGAAAGGCTGGAAGGTCAGCCTGAGTTACCCTCCGGACCGGCTGCTGCGGTTGCCGACCACAACAGTCAAACCATTGTGCCGGACGCGGATACCGAGCTGGATATCAGCGGTATTGCTCAGGCCACGGCACAGGAGCAGACCATTATTCAGACATCTGTGACGGACAGTAATAGCCAAGAGAAGGATAAGTAAGTTGCTGCTGAGACGGTATCTGTTGATCAGCCTGACCTTGGGGTTGCTCGGCTGCGTGCAGTCGCCAGTCACGCCAGGTACGCACCACGACTATACGATCGTTGCAGAAAACGAACACTTTATCTGGGTTCGCACGACGGCGCCTGGTGCGCAACGCATGCTTGCTGAGAAGTTGCTGGGGGATGCAAAGCAGCAATGGCAGATCAGAGAGTTAAACCCGTCAGCTGCTCTTGCGGGAGAGCGCCTGCTGGTTGTGCCTAAAGTGCCTGTAAATCCCAGTTCGGTATTTGTGGATGGTTATCGCACGATTCCCATTCTCTGTTATCACCAGTTCACCCCCGGGAATACGACCAGCCAACGGCTCGAGGTTTCAGCAGCGGCTTTTCGTGCGCAACTGACTTACCTGCGGGACAACAATTACGTGGTTTTGTCGCTTGATGACGTGGCCGCCATTCTGGATGGGCGCCAGGCCATTCCCGAACGCGCCGTCGTGTTGACAATTGATGATGGATACCGCTCTGTGTATGACGTGGCCTGGCCAATCCTGCAAGAATTTGGTTTCCCCGCCACGCTCTACATCTACACGGATTTTGTTGGGGGCGGCAAGGCGCTGAGCTGGGCACAGATGCGTGAAATGCAGACGACGGGCCTGATCGACATACAAAGCCATGCCAAAAGTCATACCAGTCTGTCGCGACAGACATCGGATACCGGTGATGCGGCTTACCGCCAGCGCGTTGCTGCTGAGGTGAGCACCTCAGCGGCAATACTCAGCAGCCGACTGGGTTCAGAACCACTGCACCTGTCGTATCCGTATGGCAACAGCAGCATCGAGGCTGCTGATATTCTGCGTGACGCAGGTTACCGCACTGCGACAACGGTTACCCGGGGCGAGAACACGGTATTTTCCCATCGCTTTCTGCTGCATCGCACGATGGTCTATGACAACCATACACTTGCCGATTTTGCTGGTTTTGTGGACAGTTTCGTTAAGAAAGACTTGCGATGACAAGACGATGGGTAAGGTGGTGCGCGTGGGCCGGGTCGAGCCTGAAAGTACTTCAGGTACGGCTGCTGCTGCTGGTTGCCTTGTTACAATCCGGCTGTGCGATTGACCCGCCCAGATCCACTGACGCTTTGGCAGAATTTGTCACAGTACAAACGGCACAGGCGCAGGCGTTTGAAGCACAAGGTCAGCTCCGGACAGCATTGATCTACTGGATGACGGTGGAGCAGTTGACTGGAGAAAACGAGAACAATACGCGGCGCTTGCAGGTGCAGATCGAACAGCTGGTAGAGCAATATCTTGAGCAGGCTTCTGTTGCGCAAAGTGGTCAGCGCCGAAAAGAAGCCTTTTTAAAAGTGCTCGCATTGAGTCCCGGTGAGTCTGTCGCATTGGACGGACTGCGCGAGCTGGATACGCGGCGCGTAGTTCGCCTGCAGAGCGCTAAGAGTGCTGCTGAAAATGCCAACCGCGTGCGTTTGCAGACAGGTATAACGGAGACAAAACTGGCGGAGTTTCAGGCCTTGCTTGACGCCGCAAGGTACCGTGCTTTTGTCTATCAAGCCGGCCAGCTGCCAGAAGCTGACAAGCACCCGAAATTTCGACAGATGAAAATACAAGCGCTGTTGCAATTTGCCAGGCAGTTGCAGCGCAGCGGGCAAACAGAACAAGCATTGGAACGCTTGCAACAAGCAGATCTACTTGCCGGGGGGGAATCTTCGAGCGTTGCGGAGGCTTTGCAGCAGTTACGGCAAAGCCTGAGTGAAGAATGGGTCATGCAGGGTATCAGTTTGATGAACCGGGAACCGGAACGTGCCGTAGACGCCCTGCAGCGCGCGGTTGGTTACGATCCTGCTAACCTGGTGGCGCAACAGCAATTGGCCCGCGCGCGCAAGATTGTCGACAATCTGAACAAGCTCAAGGCGCTGCAGGCCGATTAATGCGGGCGTTTCTGCCGGGTGGTTTATTGTTCGCTCTTGTCGGGTAGAGCTTTGCCGACAACCACCGTGGTCTGGCTCATGGCTGAGTTTTCGCTGCTGCTGCGGGAATAACTTTCAGTCACATGCATGACGATATCCTGAATGTGAATCTCGTCGTCATGGGCCAGCGGATGAAGTCCTTCAACCGCAGTGCCGTTCACCAAAGTGCCGTTTGCGCTGCCGAGATCTTCGATAAACAAATTGTCTCCTTGTAGTTGCAGGCGTGCGTGATTGCGCGACACAACACTGCTCAGAATGGTCAAATCACAATCGAGTGATCGACCGATCACGATTGTGCGGGATATACCGAAGCTCAGACCCTCAAGCGGGCCGGATTCCATCAGCAAAATCCAATCATAACCAGCCTGACCATCTTCCTTGTTAAAGTAGCGCCCGGAATTAGCACGTCTGCGTTCGTTGATGGGCGGCAGATTGTTGAGGACGCGTCGCTCTTCGAACGTGGTGGACAGGACAATGCCGTCACGGGTGATCTGAAAAAACCAGGCGAGTGCAACACAGATAGGAAGCCCCGCCAGTGCTGCGTAAAAAATCAGGCGCAACCACCGGTCAGCATCAATACCCAGGGCGGGAAACATAATCTCGCCAACCTGCAGAACGGCCCAGCAGACGAATATATATGCCGCGACAGTGCGCAGTACTTTGCGGCGTCGCAGTTCGCCGAAGAAACCTACTTTCGATGCACCTGAATTGCTCAATGTTTACTTACCCGACGCAACGCTGAGGCTCAATCCTGCAAGGTGGACAAGCGGGCTTTCAGTTCCAGTGCCTGGGCACGGTAAATCTGCGCGTTAGCATGATTTTCATCAATTTCCAGCACTCGATCCCAGATGCTTATTGCGGTATCCAGCTCTTGTGCGCGAAATGCCATGGAAGCCTGCCTATGGTATTTGTCTGCGAGTTCTTTGCGCAGTGAAGCGTACTTATCCGCAGCGCTGACGTCAGCTGGATTCAGGTTGACGGCGGAACGGTACGCATCCAGTGCCCGGTCAGCTTCGTCTGTTGCCTGCAGCAATTCAGCTGCTGCTGCAAAGTGTCGGGCTGCCGTTGCGTTTTCACCGGCCGCAGCCAATTCGTCAGCGCTGGACAGATAAGCGAGGATGGCGAGTTGTTGATCTTCTCCAGTGAGGGTCGGCATCGTTTTAAGGGTTGCGATCGCCCCGCGATAGTCACCTGCGTCCACCGCTGCGGCGAGCAGCGTTGAAGGACTGGGGGGCGCTGGCTCCGAGTCGGGTTCAACTGAGGTGCCGATATCGGTGCTTTCCGCTATGGCGCCGGTTCCGGCATCCGCGGCAGCATCCATGACGGGGTCAGCGTCTGCCTGATTATCTGCTGTCTGTGTTGTCGCAGGCGACGGGGCATTATCAGGTGCAGCCTCAGTGTCGCCGCTGCCTGTCAGTGTCTGGCCGGACTCAAGCGCTTGCCGCACTTCGCGGGCCTCGGTGGTGAGCGGGATCTCGATGCGCTGACCGATGCGCGTATTCCTGGGGACGTCGATGTTGTTGTAGCGGGCCAGGGCGTAAAACTTGTACACGCTGCCTAGGTACTTTTTACTCAACGTAGACAGCGATTCTCCGGACTCAAGCACCACGGTGAACGACTCTTCAGGAAAATAGTCTTCAGCACGGGTAATCTGGCTCACCAAATCGCGCGCTATTTTACTGCGCGGCCGTTCCTGCAGGTAGGCTTGTAATTCCGCCTCAGCCTGGCCCGGATTACCGTTTTCCAGCAATGCCAATGCTTCGCGAAAGCGTTGCTGAGTGGTCAACCCCGGGCTCGCCTGGTAACTGATCGGTGCAGTCATCTCGGCGTCTTGATCTGCAGGCGCATCTTCGGGCGCATTGTCAACGCTGGCACAGGCCGCCAGCATCAGGGTTTGGACAGCAAGTAGCAGTCGCAGGGCGCTAAGTTTTGTCCTCACTCACTAGTCTCCGGTACCCGCACTCGATGCTGCCATGGGCGCGGCTGTTAATTCTGCAAAAAGGGCGTTTAAAAGCAGCCTTTCAGGCGACGAAAAACCAGCGACACCAGGGGTAGGCCCCGAAGGCGCAACGCTTGAGTTGGATTTCCACTTCCTGATCGAACAGCCTGATTATCCTACGAATTCTGGAATAGTGTCCACCGGCTGACAAAGCTTCCCTAGTGCTTTCGCAAGCGCCGCATTAGTATTGAGGGCTGGGTGTTAGATATCCGTAAACTGCAGTGGAGGTGGGTGCGTGTCAGGTAGTCGATTGGAAGGGACCCCTGAGCCGATGTTGTACCTGCCCGGCGCACATGGCAATCAGATAGCGGCAGACTGGTGGGGTGATGGCCAGTCGCCCACGGTGATCCTGCAGCATGGTGGCGGCCAGACCCGGCACGCCTGGAAAGGTACCGGCCAGGCCCTTGCCGCGGCGGGTTTCCGGGCTTTTGCGCTGGATGCACGCGGACATGGGGATTCCGCCTGGGCAGCTGATGGGGATTATTCGCAAGATGCCATGGTTGCGGATCTGGTCAGCTGCGCGGCTACCATTGGTGCCGAGCAAACCATACTGGTAGGTGCTTCCATGGGGGGTGGGGTCAGTTTGTGCGCCGCCGGTGAACAATCGTTGCATGCGGCAGCCTTGGTTCTGGTAGACACGGCACCTCAGATTGAGCCGGCCGGCGCACAGCGGATCATGGATTTTATGGGCCAGAACCCTGATGGCTTTGACTCTCTCGAAGAGGTTGCTCAGGCGATTGCCAGCTATCAACCTCATCGAAAACCCCAACGCAACCTTGATGGATTGAAAAAGAATGTCAGGCTGGACGATAAAGGTCGCCTGCGCTGGCATTGGGATCCCGCGTTTCTCGGTCGCAATCGGCCGCATTTGGAAGAGCGTGTCACGCGGCTGCAAAGTGCGGCGGAAGCACTCGCACAGCTCAGCATGCCGGTGCAGCTGGTGCGTGGGGGCTTGTCTGATGTTCTGAGCGAAGCGGGGGCGCAGAGTTTTCTGGCAGTGTGTCCGCGCTGCGAATACGTGAATGTCACTGATGCAGCACATATGGTGGCGGGTGACCGCAATGATATTTTCAGTTCGGCGGTGATCGAGTTTTTGCGGCGGCACATTTTTGCTTCGGCACGTTGAGCGTGCTAAAAAGGCTGACAAGCCCTGACGGACAATTCACGGGGAGTTGGGGCCGGGGTTCGGGGAGAGGAGGAATATATTGACCAACCAGAATGATAAGTCGTCGAGCACGCCGACCGGGCCTCTGGCCGGTGTCAAAGTTGCAGACTTTACCGCCGTGTACTCCGGGCCGCTGGCCGCTGCGATTCTGGGTGACCAGGGCGCTCATGTGGTCAAGGTAGAGCCGGCCAGTGGTGATCTGATGCGCAAGGGGGTGCCGCGACACAAAAACATGAATGCGCCGTTTTTAACCCTGAATCGCAACAAGCAGTCACTGTGTGTTGATCTGCGCACTGAAGCCGGCGTCAAGATTGCTCGGGAGCTGATCCACGATAGTGATGTGGTCATGGAGAACTTCCGCCCTGGGGTGATGGAGCGCCTGGGGCTGGGTTACGATCAGTTTCGCGAAAGCCACCCCAAGCTGGTCTACGTATCCATTAATGGTGTTGGTGCCACCGGGCCTTATGCCCAGAGGCGTGTCTATGATGCTGTCATTCAGGCAGTTTCCGGTTTTGCGGCACTCAAACCCGGCCAGCCACCGGAGCTGGTGAATAATCTGGTCTGCGACAAAATAACCTCTCTAACGGCTGCCCAGGCCATTGTTTCGGCGCTCTTTCAGGCAGAGCGGAGTGGTCGTGGACAGCGCGTCGAACTGTCGATGCTGGACTCAGCGCTGTTTTTTCTGTGGTCTGACGTGATGACCAATTTCACCTTTCTGGAGGAAGGTGCAGCCACGGTGCCTTATGGTGACCTCAGCCTGTTTATCCGCAAGACTAAAGACGGCTGGGTTGCGCAGATGCCGGTGCAGAAAGCAGAGATTGAGGGCGCTTTCCGGGCTCTTGAGCTGGAAAGTCTGATTGGTGATGAGCGCTTCGACAGCGTAGAGAAACGTCTGGCGAATCGCGACCTGCTGAAAGAGATCACCGATGCCGCATACGCGCGTTTCAGCACGGATGAAATTTGTCAGCGACTGGAAGCCAACGATGTGCCGTTTTCCCGAGTCAATCTGCGCGATGAAGTGGTGGATGACCCGCAGATCAAAGCCATGGAAGCACTCTGGACGGTGGAACACCCTGACGCCGGGCCGGTGCGTCAGCCGCGCCCGCCGGCGCAGTTTTCTGCCACGCCATCGAATCTGCATACCCCGACCGCACAACTGGGCGATCATAACAGCGATGTGCTGCACCGCCTGGGTTATGATGCCGCCGCAATTGACGAGCTTACCGCGGCAGGTGTTTTGTACAGCGAACAGCGGTCTTCGGAATAGAGATTGGTGATGAAAATTGAACTTGTAAATACCTGGCCATCTACGCTGCCCGACGACGACCCGCATCCCTACCGCACCGGGTGGTGGCAGCCGAACGTGCGGGAATATGATGCGTACGACCTGCCGGTAGAGGGGGAACTGCCGCAAGACCTCGCGGGTGTGTATCTGCGTAACACGGAGAATCCACTGCACCCGGCAATCGGTCGTTATCATCCGTTTGATGGTGACGGCATGCTGCATGCGCTACACCTCGACGCGGGTGTCGTTGAGTATCGTAATCGTTTTGTGCGTACGCCGGGTCTGGCGGCTGAAATGCAGGCCGGCCAACCCCTGTGGGCGGGCTTGTTTGAGTCACCCCAAAAATCCCTGCGCCCGGGATGTGGCGCCCGTACGGGTCTCAAGGATGCCAGTAGCACCGATGTGGTGGTCCATGCGGGGCGCGCGGCCAGCACCTTCTACCAATGTGGGGATGTGTTTGAATTGCATCCACGCACCCTGGAGCCACTGGGCTCAGCAGCCTGGGCCAAAGACATTACGCCGGGATGGGGGGTCTCCGCGCACACCAAGGTCGACGAGCAGACTGGGGAAATGTTGTTCTTCAACTACAGCAAGCAGGCACCGTATATGCACTATGGTGTGGTGGACGCCCAGGCCCAGTTGGTCCATTACATTCCCGTTGAGTTGCCGGGTCCGCGCCTGCCGCACGATATGGCGTTCACGGAACGGTATGCCATCCTGCACGACTTCCCACTGTTCTGGGATGCTGATGCGCTGAAACATAATGCGCATGCGGTGCGTTTCCATCAGGATCTACCCAGCCGTTTTGCCGTGCTGCCACGACGCGGCCAGCCTGAAGATGTGCGCTGGTTTGAGGCAGATCCTACCTTTGTGCTGCATGTTATTAATGCATACGAAGAGGGTGACGACGTGGTGATGGATGGTTTTTATCAGGAAAATCCCAGCCCCCGAATTGACACCGCGTCACGGGACCCTCGCGCGCTGTTTCGCATGCTCGACACCCATGTAATTGGCGCCAAACCCTACCGCTGGCGGATGAACATGGCCACGGGCAAGCTGACGGAAGGCTTTCTGCATGACGAGGTGGCTGAATTCGGCATGATCAACCCGCGCTACGCGGGTCGGCCCTATCGCTACACCTGGGCGATGGAGACCAAACCCGGTTGGTTTGTGTTTGATGCGCTGACCCGCCTGGATGTGACTACGGGTGAGAAGCAGCGTTACACCTTTCCCGATGGGGTTGTTGCCAGCGAAAGTCCGATGGCGCCAAGGATTGCAGGCGGTGGGGAAGACGATGGGTATGTCATTACGTACACCAGCGATCTGAACAGAAACGAATCCCATGCAGAAATATTTACCGCCCAGGACATCAGTCTTGGCCCTGTGGCGCGGATCAAACTGCCAGAGCGTATCTGTGCGGGGACGCACAGCTACTGGGCAGATGCCAAACACCTGCCAGCGACATAGTCAGGCCGGGCGTTGGTGATGCGGCGATTACATATTGTAGACGGTACGTTCGAGCTTTATCGGGCGCATTACTCCAAAAGACCGGACAAGACTTCGCCCCAGGGCCAGGATGTTAAAGCCACTGCCGGGGTTATGAGTTCGTTGGTGAATCTGCTCGCGGATACAACCGAGCAGGTCACTCATCTGGCTGTAGCTTTTGACCATCCGATTGAGTCGTTTCGCAATGACCTGTATGCGGGTTACAAAACGGGTGAGGGCATGGAGTCCGCACTGGTGGAACAGATGGCGTTGGTTGAGCAGGGTGTCCGGGCTCTGGGAATCGTGGTTTGGCCTATGGCGGAGTTCGAGGCTGATGACGCGCTGGCCACCGCTGCCCATCGCTTTGCAGATCAGGTGGACCAGGTGCGCATTATGACGCCGGACAAAGACCTGGGCCAGTGTGTGCGTGCGCAGCGTGTGGTGCAGGTGGATCGGATGCGGCAACGGGTCATCGATGAGCAGGGCGTGCTACAACGCCATGGTGTGGGCCCCGACTGCATACCGGACTGGCTTGCGCTGGTGGGTGATACTGCGGATGGTATTCCGGGTATTGCCGGATTTGGGGCTAAAACTGCCGCCACTCTACTCAATCGTTATGGCAGCCTGGAAGCTATCCCTGAGAATAGCGATGACTGGCAGGTCCGCGGCGCTGCGCGCCTGGCGGCCAACCTGAACGCTGAGCGAGACGCTGCCGCGTTGTATAAAGAGCTGGCCACCCTGCGCCACGATGTCCCGCTGGCCCAGACTCTGGACGAATTGGAGTGGCGAGGTGCACCGCAGGATGAGTTTTTAGCCTTTGCTGAAGGGCTGGGTGGCATGGCCCTCCGGCCTCGCCGGTATTCTTAAACTGGAGCTCCCGGCCGGTATTCTCAAAGAGAGTGCCCGTCAGTTTTTTCAATAAGGTTTAAAGCTTGACCGGTGCGCCGGCCTGATCAGACAAACCGTCAACATCGAAGGTCATCATCACCAGATCACGGGTCATCCCATTGCGGTCTTCAACAAAATCTGCCAGTAAAGCCTCGGGCACAAAGCCCAGCTTGCGAAACACGGCCTGGGCGCCATTCTGATCGGTAGTCATTTGTGCCATCAGCTTTTTCAGGCCTATACCGCGGGCGATGTCAAAAATATGCGAGATCATCACCCGGCCGAAACCCCGTGCGCGAAAAGATGGTGCGACGTTGACCCGGATTTCACCCACCCGGCGCATCCAGGGTGCACGATTGCGGTGAATATTGGCGTAACCAACCAGCTCATCCTCGTCATACGCCACCATGGAGATTGAAACCCCGTCTTTGATATTGTTGATCCAATCTTCAACCACCTCAGGTTGGGTCAGATCCATGCTCAGAAACAGCAGATCTTCCTGAGGCAAACTCTGGGCAAATTTC
>JBCCUW010000024.1:0-17925 GCA_039196385.1 Pseudomonadota bacterium | reverse complement strand
CGGCACTGCCGGCTTCCTGCTGGGCGCCGGCGTGGCGGCCCTGGGCATGGGCGCCGTGCTTGTGATGGCCCCGGGCTTGAGTATCAGCTGGCAGATTGTGCTGTACGCCATCAGTTCGGTACTAGCCACCATCGTCTACTTCAAGCTGTTTCGCGATGCCCAGCGGGTGGACAAAGCCCCCCTGCTCAACCGCCGGGCGAAGCGACTGATCGGCGAGCAGTTCACCTTGAGTGAAGACATCAACGGCACCGCGCGTGTGCAGATTGGCGACACGATGTGGAAAGTGAACACGGATGAACCGCTGCGCAAAGGCACGTTGGTCGAAGTCATCGATGCGCGCCGCATGTCGTTGGTAATTGCTGCCAAATAACCCCAGTTGCCAGGCGTCTTTACGCGCTTATCTGCCTGCCTGTTTTGTGTAACCATAGCCTGCAATAACGACAATAAAGCAGGCTCACCTTGCACACCCTTGATCTGCTCATCATCATCGGCTATCTGTTGCTGATCGTTTTTGTCGGCCTGCGCTTGAGTGGCAAGGTCAACAATGCACACGACTTTTTCCTGGCCGGCCGTTCTCTGGCGTGGTGGGTGATTGGTCTGTCGATCATCGGTACCAACATTGGCGCCGACAGCTACATTGGCGCCGCCGGCAATGCGTACAACGTGGGCATCGCCCAGGCCAATTTCGAGTGGATAGGCGCCATCCCAGCCATGATCCTGGCTTCGCTGGTATTTATCCCGCTGTACTGGAAAGCCGGGGTGTACTCCATCGCCGAGTATATGGGGCTGCGCTACAGCCAGGCAGTCAGAGTGCTCGCTGCAGCTATCACCGTGGTGGTGGCAATTTTTGCCATTGGCGTTGCCCTGTGGGCTATTGCGCTGACGCTGCAGACTTACCTGGGCTGGCCCATCTGGCTGGGCATTATGGTGACCGGCACGGTGGTCGGTCTCTACAGTGTTGCGGGAGGGCTGGCGGCGGTTGCGTTTACCGACACGCTGCAGGTCATCATCATGTTCCTAGGCGGGTTGATCATTGTCGGCCTGGGCATCAGCCAGACTGGTGGCATGACTAGTTTTGCCGAAACACTGATTGCGGAGAATCCTACCCACCTGCAGGCGTATCTACCGGCTGACCACGAAGGTTTTCCGTGGCCTGCCGTCATCCTGGGCCTGGGTGTAGTGCTGTCGCCTGCCTACTGGTGCGCCGGCCAAGCCATTCTGCAACGCAGCCTGGGCGCCCGCAGCCAGTGGGACGCCAGCGCCGGCATGATGTTTGCCGCGCTGGGCAAGTCTTTTGTACCGCTGCTGGTGGTGTTTCCGGGTCTGCTGGCGCTGGTGATGCACGCCAATCTGGAATACCCGGATATGGCCTTGCCCTGGGTGATTAAAAACGTCTTGCCGCCGGGTATTTCCGGACTGATGTTTATTGCCATCATCGCCGCACTGCAGTCCACGATTGATTCGGGTATCAACTCGACGTCACTGCTGATCACGCGGGACATCCGCCATGTGCTGATGCCCAACGCCAACCGGGACAACGATCTCAAGATCGGCCGCTATCTGACCATCGGAATTCTGCTACTGGCCATGTGTATCGCCCCACTCATATCTAACATGGGCGGTATTTACAGCTTCATCCAGACCATGTTGTCGCTGTTCCAGGGGCCGATGCTGGCGCTGTTGCTGCTGGGTGCATTTACCCGCCGGGCCACGCCTACAGCGGGTCTGTTCACGCTGCTGACCGGGGTCCCCCTGGCCGCCGTTATCATGGCCAGCGGCGTAAATATGCTGTACGTGGCGTTCACCAGTTTTGTCTACGCGTTGGCCGCTTTGTGGATTGTCAGCGGCTTTACCGCACCGTCTACACAGGATCTCAGCAAACTGACCTACTTTCCCTGGTTGTCCCGCACCACACCCGGCGCACCAGCCGCTGCAGAACCCCAGGCACCCACCGGAGAACCGCGCCCATGAACGATCTGTTCGCATTCATTTCCGACCCGGACAGGCTGCCGGTGATCTGGGCCAACTACGTGTCTATTGGGGCGTTTGTTGTGCTGGCGATCCTCGTCTGGCTGATACCACGCCGACTCATCTTTGCAGACGCCAAAGATCAGGCAGCCTGGCGCGACATCCGCTGGTGGGCGACCGCGCTGATCGCCCTGCAGCTGACAATCTACGCCACCTTTAACTGAGGCTATGAGCCGACTGAGCCGATAGGCTAACTGAGCCGATAAGCGGTTGCCGCCGCATCGTGGAACAACGATTGCTTGTCTGCCTCAGAAAAATCGTTGGCGATTTTCTTAAACGCATTCCACAATACCGGGTAAGAACAGCTCTGCTTGTCTACCGGGAAGTTGCTTTCAAACATGCACCGTTCCGGACCAAACAGATCAATGGCTGTGCGGTGATAGCGGCCAGTTGCGGCGACAATCTCATCCGAATTGGCGGGTTTATCCTTCTTGTGGAAATCAAAGCCGTTGATGGGCATGACGATGCCACCAAGCTTGGCATACACATTCGGACACCTGGCTAATTCCGCGACATCAATCTGCCATTGGCTAAAAATGGCATCCTGCTGGCCGGCATAAGGGCCAATACCCAACGGCCCACCGAAGTGGTCGAACACTATGGTGACATCCGGAAAGGTACGCGCCAGATCGGTCAGTTCAGAGATCTGCGGATGATATAGCCAGGCGTCAAAACTCAATCCGCGATCAGCCAGTTGTTGAAATCCGGCGCGAAAATCGTCCTGCAGAAACAGGCCCTGTGGCGGTCGGGTGTGTGAGTTGCGCACCTGCTCGCTGGCATCCCAACCAGCCGCGTGGCGGATGCCGCGAAACCGCTCGGACAGTCCCATGTGTGCGTCCAATACCGGGCCAACCGCGTCACCCAGGGTGAGATCTGCATAACTGACAATGCCATGGCAGGCCAGCATGGCTCCGTAACGGCCGCTGGCACTCATAGCGGCCACGCCGTTGACAAATTCGGTCTCGCCAACCGGGCGCATGGCCTCCTCCCCACTAGCCCTGTACATGGCCGAGCATTCAACAAATACGGTACTGACAATATTGTGACCACTACCGGTATCCGCCAACAGCTCAGGCAGCAGATAAGGATTGTTGTCATCGTCCCACAGATGATGATGAGGATCACAGATCGGTCGCTCGGGATCGATAATGTCTTCAGTGACCTGTGCCAGCCATGCGCCCCTCATGTGAATGTCACCACTGAGCGAATGCTCTCGCCCGCGTGCATCATCTCGAATCCCTCATTGATCTGCTCCAGCGGCATGGTGTGGGTGATCAGGTCGTCAATGTTGATCTTGCCCTGCATGTACCAATCCACGATACGCGGGACGTCCGTGCGACCACGGGCGCCGCCAAAAGCGGTACCTTTCCAGACCCGGCCGGTTA
This sequence comes from Pseudomonadota bacterium, assembly GCA_039196385.1. Classification (GTDB taxonomy): domain Bacteria; phylum Pseudomonadota; class Gammaproteobacteria; order Pseudomonadales; family Azotimanducaceae; genus UBA4421. The sequence goes on along the minus strand of JBCCUW010000024.1, from coordinate 14,512 downwards.
CCAGTTGGAACGGCCGCGTGGCAATTTCTTCACCCGCCCCCGCAACACCAACAATAATGCTCTCGCCCCAGCCTTTGTGGCAGCACTCCAACGCCTGCCGCATGACTTCTGTGTTACCGATACATTCAAAGGAGTAGTCAACGCCACCATCCGTCATGTCCACAATCTCGCCGACCACATCTCCTCCTGCAGGGTTGATAAAGTCGGTCATGCCGAACTTCTCTGCCAGCGGACGTTTCGCATCGTTCAGATCAATCCCGATAATCCGATCAGCACCGACCATCCGTGCCGCCTGAATCACATTCAGTCCAATGCCCCCCAGACCAAACACCGCCACGTTGGCGCCTGCTTCGACATCCGCAATGTTAATCACCGCGCCCAGCCCGGTGGTGACGCCGCAGCCGATGTAACAGACCTTATCAAACGGCGCGTCCGGGCGGATTTTGGCCAGCGCAATTTCCGGCACCACAGTAAAATTGGAAAAGGTCGAGGTGCCCATATAGTGAAAGAGCTGTTCATCACCCAGTGAAAATCGGGAAGTACCATCGGGCATCAGCCCCTGCCCCTGGGTTTCGCGGATAGCCCCACACAGATTGGTTTTACCGGACACGCAGAACTTGCACTGCCGGCATTCCGGCACATACAGCGGAATAACATGATCACCCACGGCCACCGACGTAACCCCAGGACCAATTTCGCGAACCACCCCGGCACCCTCGTGACCCATAATCGACGGAAACAAACCCTCGGGATCTTTCCCCGACAACGTGTAGGCATCGGTATGACACAGGCCGGTGGCCATCACTTCAACCAGCACTTCGCCCGCCTGCGGACCTGCCAACTGCACCGTTTCGATACTCAACGGCGCGCCCGCCGCAAACGCCACTGCAGCCTTAGTCTCCATAATCCCCTCCCGCAATTCGCCATGACTTTGCCGCCATGTTATCAACCCCATCCCAGACTCGCTAATGACCTACCAATACAAGTACTTCTCAATCTAACAGCCTGGAACCACGGAGAGTGGTGAGTCACAGCGCTACCGGAGCCTCGGCGACAGGATGTCGCCGCGGCGGCGTACAGGGGCGTATCCACAGCGGTCCGGTGGCGCTGTGACTCACCAATCGACTCTAATTCCAGGCTCAATCGCTTGCTGAAGACCCAGACACTTGGGCATCCAACATTTAGCGGTGCCTCCTGCTAAACTGACCCCCCCAAACAGCACCTTCAAATCCTGCAGGTTTCATGCGTTTATCGCTCTGGTTCAAACTTGGTCTGAGAGAGTGGCCCGGCTACGTGCCGCTTGTACCGATCCTGCGTGATTATCAGCGCGCCGATTTTAATCACGACCTCATCGCCGGACTGGTGGTGGGCATGGTCACGATTCCTCAGGCAGTTGCTTACGCCTTTCTGGCTGGTGTGCCCCCGGAATCCGGTCTGTATGCCTGCCTGGTGCCCATGGTGCTGTACGCCATTTTTGGCAGCTCCCGGCAGTTGGTGGTAGGACCCGTGGCGGTGGCTGCGCTGATGGTGGCGGCCACCGCCGCTGAATACGCCCCGCGTTACAGCGACGCCTATCTGGGCATCGCGACCATCATCTGTCTGCAAGCCGGTTTGTTCCTGTGGGTGCTGCGCCTGTCGCGCATGGGCGGCCTGGTCAATCTGCTCAGCCATCCGGTAATCACGGGGTTCGTCAACGCCGCTGCCATTCTGATCATTATCAGTCAGCTGCCTGCGTTCACCGGCGTGTCTATCGATGGCGCTGTTTCTCCGTTAGCCACGCTCACCCAGATTCTGCAGGCTTTCAGCGAGATCCAACCCGTGACGCTGATCGTTGCCAGCGTGGCACTGCTGTTTCTGCTGATCTTTCCGCGCTTAAGTATCTACGTCTGTAATCGGTTAGGGGCGAATCTCCCCGAACACCATGCCATCAGTCGCATTGGGCCCATGTTGGTCGCCGCCCTGGGGGTCTTGTGCGTGTGGCTGTTTGATCTGCGGGAGCAACTGGATCTCGTCGGGCTGGTCCCCAGCGGCCTGCCTGGCTTGGCCGCACCACCATTCGATCTGGAACTGTGGCTGAACCTCGCCCCGGCCTCCATTATCATTGCGTTGGTCTCATACGTCGAAAGCTACTCCATCGGGGCAACCCTGGCAGCGCGCGAACAAACCCGGGTCAACAGCCATCAAGAACTTATCGCTCTGGGCGCTGCAAACATCGGCGCGGCGTTCACTGGCGCTTACCCGGTTGCCGGTAGTTTTTCCCGTTCCAGCGTCAATTATTACGCCGGGGCACGCACCCCGGTCAGCAGTCTTGTCTGCGCCTTTGTCATAGTGTTGGTGCTTCTGTTTTTCACGCAGTTGTTTACCGCGCTACCCCAGGCGGTGCTGGCCGCCATTGTGATGGTGTCGGTAGTGGGTTTGATGGATCTGAAGACCACCAAACAGCATTGGTCCCTGCAGAAAAACGATGCGATCACGGAATACGCCACCCTGGTTCTGGTGCTGTTTTTTGGCGTCGAATTTGGCCTGATCGCTGGCGTTCTTTTATCAATCGCCTTTTTTGTCCGAACCTCAAGCCGGCCCAATATCACTCAGGTGGGGCGACTGGGCAACACGGAGCACTTTCGCTCGATCAAACGCTACGACGTACAAACTCTGGCGCACGTGCTTGCTTTGCGGGTGGATGAAAACATCTACTTCGCCAACGCAGCACAGATTGAAGACAAGTTTCTGAAGCGTTGCCAGCGCCGACCGGGAACCAAACACCTGCTGATCGTCTGCAGCTCGATCAACATGATTGACGCCACAGGGATTCAGATGCTCCACCGGGTCAACGCCAACCTGGAACGTGCCGGCATAACTTTCAATCTATGCGAATTGAAGGGCACGCTGATGCCGGTACTCGAAGCCGCCCAATTGCACAAAACACTGACGGGGCAGATCTTCTTTTCTGCTGATCGGGCCATGCGCTATTTTGCGGAACTCGATCAGCACATGCTGGACACCCAGCACACGCTGGACTTCGGTACCTCGCAGCGCAGCGAAGGTGGCTGAATGCGGGGCTGGTGAGACGCGCCCGCGAATGTAACAATTCAGGCAGAAAAAGACAGATATCAATGAGGGAGATCACATGAAGCTGGGACTTATGCTGGGCTATTCCGGGGCGCATCTGCGCATTCCTCTGGAAGACGTGAAACTGGCGGAACAATTGGGCTACGACAGTGTCTGGACCGCTGAGGCTTATGGCTCAGACGCCATCACACCACTCGCTTATATCGCCGCACATACCGAACGCATCCGCCTGGGCACGGCTGTGCTGCAGTTGGCGGGTCGTACCCCGGCCAACGCCGCCATGGCCATGGCCACGCTGGATCAGCTGGCCGGGGGTAACCGCGCGATTTGTGGGCTGGGTGTATCCGGACCGCAGATTGTAGAAGGCTGGTACGGCCAACCCTGGGGCAAACCTTACTACCGGATCAAAGACTACGTGACCATCATGAAGAAGATCTGGAAGCGCGAAGAGCCGGTCACTCACGAAGGGCGGGAAATATCACTCCCGTACACTGGCGAGGGCGCCCTGGGTATCGGTAAGCCGCTGAAATCCATACTGCACATGAACCCGGATATTCCGGTATTTCTGGGTACCGGTATGGAAGCTACGGTGCGTATGACGGCCGAAATAGCCGACGGCTGGCTGCCGCTGGGATTTGTCCCCGAAACCGCAAACATGTACGACGACTGGATTAACGAAGGTCTGGCCAAAGGCGGCAAATCCAGCGACCAGTTCGAACGTCAGGCGATGACCCAGGTGAAGGTTACTGACGATATCCAGAGCGCGCTGGATGCACTGAAGCCCGGCATTGCACTTTATGTGGGCGGGATGGGGCACAAGAACATCAACTTCCACAAAGAAATGATGGTGCGCCGGGGTTTTGGCGATGCGGCGGAACGTATTCAGGAGCTATATCTGGCCAAACGCAAGGACGAAGCTATTGCGGCGGTACCCGACGAGTTCGTCGACAGTGGCGCATTGATTGGACCGAAGCAGCGCATCCAGGAACGTTTTCAGGCCTGGGAATCCAGCGGCGTCACCGGCCTGACCATCAGCGGCAACACTGAGGCTATTCGCACGATGGCTGAGGTCGCGCGTCTCAACTTTCCAGAGTAACTGGACGAGGAAAACACAAGATGTACCCCGGTAAATGGTCTCAGGAATTCCCGGACAAAGCGGCTGTTATTCATGCCGTCACCGGCGACCAGGTAAGTTATCGTGAACTGGACGACCGCTCTAACCAGTTAGCTCAGCTGATGTGGGACAAAGGTTTGCGGCCGGGTGATCACATGGCCATCTTCATGGAAAACCACCTGCGTTACTTTGAAGTGATGTGGGCAGCGCTGCGGTCCGGCCTGTATATCACCACCGTGAACCGCTACCTGACCGACGAAGAAGCAGGCTACATCGTCGACAATTGCGAGGCGCAGGTGCTTGTCGCCTCTGCCCATCTACTGGAGGTGGCTCAAGGTCTGCCTGCCTACGCGCCCAACTGTCACACCTGGCTGATGGTGGACGGCACAACAACGGGTTATGTCAGCTACGAAGACGCCATCGCTGCTTATCCGGCGGAAAAACTGGCGGCAGAACCTGCCGGTCAGACGATGTTGTACAGCTCCGGCACCACCGGGCGGCCCAAGGGCATTCTACGGCCACCGCTGGAACACGCGGTTTACGAAAACTCGGGGCCTGTAGGGGCACTGCAAAGTGCCTTATGGGGTTTTGATGAACAAACCGTCTATCTGTCCCCAGCGCCGCTGTACCACTCCGCGCCCATCAGCTTCTGCACCGCCACCCAGGCCCTGGGTGGCACCGTGATCATGATGCCGCGCTTTGACGAAGCGGGCGCGCTGCAGGCTATTCAGGATTATGGTGTGACCCATAGTCAGTGGGTCCCAACCATGTTCACCCGTATGTTGAAACTGCCTGCAGAGGCCAGGACCGGCTACGATCTCAGCACCCATCAGGTGGCCATCCATGCCGCAGCGCCCTGTCCACGCGGCATCAAAGAGCAGATGTTCGACTGGTGGGGTCCCATTATTTACGAATACTACGGGGGTACGGAATTGAACGGTTTAACGCACTCCAACCCCGAAGAGTGGTTAGCCCATCCGGGTACCGTGGGTAAATCGATTCTGGGCACCATTCACATCTGTGACGAGGATGGTTCAGAGTTACCTAATGGTGAGCCGGGGTTGGTTTACTTTGAATTGGAGCAAATGCCGTTTGCTTACTTCAAAGACGACGCCAAAACCCGCGATGCCCAGCACCCGACACATGCCAACTGGAGCGCACTCGGTGATGTGGGTTACATCGACGACGACGGCTTTCTATACCTGACCGATCGAGCAACCTTCATGATTATCTCCGGCGGGGTCAACATCTACCCGCAGGAGATTGAAGACAGCATGATCATGCATGACAAAGTCGCCGACGTTGCTGTCATCGGTGTGCCTGACGAAGAAATGGGTGAAGCAGTGAAAGCCGTTGTGCAACCCGCCGCCGGGATCAGCCCGGACGACAGTCTGGCGGCCGAACTGCTGGACTATGCGCGCCAACATATTGCCCACTACAAGTGTCCACGCAGCATCGACTTTATGGAAGAACTGCCCAGATTGCCGACCGGCAAGCTGTATAAGCGTCTGATCAAAGACCGCTACTGGGGCAAAACCGATTCAAAAATTGTTTAACCTCAATACACACACGGAGTAGAAACATGTCAGAGTACATTCCATCCCCTCACAAATGGGTTCGCGACCAGGTCGAGTTGTACGAAAGCAGCGGCGGTACGGAAGGAACCACCCTGCTGGACACCGGCTTACCCTGCATTCTGTTTACTCACGTCGGCAACAAAACCGGGGCCACGCGCAAAACCCCACTGATGCGTGTGAAGTCCGAGGACAGTTATGTTCTCGTTGGGTCGATGGGCGGAGCGCCGGAAGATCCGGTATGGGTGCACAATATTCGCAGCAATCCGGACATCACCCTGCGCGATAAAACTGAAGTGTTCGAGATGCGCGTGCGCGAAGTCACCGACGACGCAGAGCGCGACAAGCTGTGGGCGTTAAGCGTCGAAGCATTTCCGCCTTATGCTGAATACAAAGAAAAGACCTCACGTAAAATCCCCGTCTTTCTGGCTGAACCGAAAAGCTAGGGGTTAACCGGTATGACGCAGAGCAGGGCAGCGCTGGCCGGCGTTCGGGTCATCGACCTGACCAGCGGGCCGGCCGGCGGTCTGGCGACCATGATACTGGCTGATTTTGGCGCGCAAGTTTTGCGGGTAGTCCACCCACAAAAAACTGACCCGATGGAAACCCTGGCTGCCGCACCCATGTGGCGGCGCGGCAAAGCCGTCACCCAACTGGATCTCGATCTGGCCACCGATCGCGCCACCTTCAGCCAACTCTGTGCAGGGGCTGATGTCCTTGTCAGTAACTGGCGCACCACCGCAATGGCCGCCCGATCACTGGACTGGCCCACCCTGCACGAGCAGCACCCGCATCTGCACCTGTGCCAAATCAGCGGTTTCGGCAGCCACGGCCCTATGGCCGGTGTTGCGGGTTACGAACACGCGGTGGCTGCCTACAGCGGGCGCATGCGCAATTTTGCCGGTATTGTCGATCGCCCGGGTCCGGTGTTCTCTGCCCTGCAGGTGGGTATGCACGCCTGTGCCCAGAACGCCGCCACGGCTATTCTGTCTTTGCTGCTACAGGCTGGTGGCCCGGCGGATCAAGCTGGTAAAGGTTACGGACGCCTGGTGGAGACCAGCGTACTGCAGGGTATGTTGCCGTACGAGCAGGGACCTATGCTGGGTATGCAGTTTCCCGACCGTTTTCCCAGCTTGCCGGCACTGCAGGCGGACTCTCACCAACCACCTATGCCCAGCTTGTTCTACCATCCTGCCCAAGCCGGGGATGGCCGCTGGATGCAGTTCGGCAATCTGCTACCCCATCTGTTTGACAATTTTCTCATTGTCACGGGGCTGATCGATATTGTTGCGGATCCGGATTTTGATGCCAAACAGCTGCGTTTACCCGCGGACAAACAGGAAGTGTTTCGTGAACGGATGCTCTCTCGCATCCAGGAACGCAGCGCAGACGAGTGGATGCAGGATGTAATTGCCGACGGTGGTGTTGTGGGCACAACCTACCAAACCACCCAGCAGGCTTTAGCAGATCCGGATATTGTTGCGAACGGACACGTTCTGGTTGAGGCCCCCGATATCCGGCAGCTGGGTCCGGTAGCCCAGCTAAGCGTTACGCCGGCACAACCTGGAGTTTTACCCGTCACGCCCGCGCGGCAGGCGGAGGCCTTGGAGCGCGGTGATGAGCTCTCCACCCTGTGGCAAGCGCAGCCGCGGCCACAGCCTGAACATGACCATACCGGTACCGCACCGTTAGCCGGTGTCCGCGTGATCGAACTGGCAACCATCATCGCCGCCCCGATGGGTGCTTCGCTGCTGGCGGATCTGGGCGCCGAGGTTATCAAAGTCGAACAGATCGGTGGTGATCCGTATCGAAGCATGGGCGGTGGCATCGGCAGTGCCCGGGTAAATGCGGGTAAGCGCAGTCTGTGTGTTGACCTGAAAAGTGCCGCCGGCCGCGAAGTTGTCCTGGCGCTGATCGGCACAGCGGACGTGGTCATCCACAATTTTCGACCCGGGGTGCCCGAACGCCTGGGTATCGGCTATGAGCAGGTCGCCGCCCTGAACCCTCAAATTGTTTATCTGCAAAGCAATGGTTACGGCACCGCGGGACCCGGCGCGCAACGACCCAGCACACATCCCATTCCCGGTGCTGCCATGGGTGGTGTCATGTTTCAGATGGGCGAACGCCTGCCAAGTGTACTGCAGGACTTTAATGCGCTGCGCCAATGGACCCGGCGGTTAATGCGCGCCAACGAGGTTAACCCCGATCCCAATACGGCTTTGGTTGTGGCCACCAGTGTCATGCTGGGGCTGGTTGCCCGACAACGTGCCGGCTGCGGGCAGCAGATTTTTGTGGACATGTTCGGCGCCAACGCTTACGCCAATCACGACGACTTTCTGGACTATCCGGACAAACCGCCGCGCCCTCTGCCGGATGAAACCCTGGCGGGCACCAGTCCCCTCTACCAGCTGTACCCTTGCGCAGACGACCAATGGGTATTTCTGGCGATACCTCAGGCGGCAGAGCAAGCGCAGTTCTGTCGGGTTGTGGAAGAAGCTGGAGTGACGCCCCCGCCGCTTGGAGCGCTGGCCGCTGCGAACAAAACCACAGTAGATGTGCTAACCGAATTATTTGCGGGGCGCAACGCTACAGCCTGGCAAGCGCTATTCGCTCCGGCGGGGATCGCCTGTGTCCGCGCAGATGGCGATCTACCCAGTGATTTCTGGCGCTACGATCCCCAGGCACAGGCCTTGGAACTGACCGCACCTGTCAAGCATCCTGACTGGGGCGACTATCAACGCCATGGGCCTATGCTGCACTTCGACGGCAGCACCCGTTCACCAGAGCCGCTGCAAGGCCCGCCTCTGGCAGGTCAGCATAATCTGGAACTGGCGCTGGAAGCCGGCCATACGCAAGCGCAAGCCGCTTCTCTGGCGGCGGACAACGTGCTGTGGCAGGCTGAATTACCGTAACGCGGTCGAGCGTATACCTGTACGGTCTAATCCCGATCTTCGCCGATACGCTTAAAACTAGGCGGCCGCCGTTCGACAAATGAGTCCACCCCTTCTTTAAAGTCCTCGCGCTTGAGCGACGCTGCCATCCAAGTGTTACTTTCGTTCATCGCGTCTTCAAGCTGCATATTCAAATGGCGATACACCTGCGCCTTAACAATCTTGATGGCTTCCGGCGACGCCGTGGCGGCGAGCATCTTGATGTAATCCGTCGCCTCCGACAGCGATTCACCCTGTTCACACAACCGATCAGCCAACCCCAGACGTTCGGCTTCTTCGCCGGTGAACTTGCGTCCGCTCCACAATATATCGAGCGCCCGGGACGTGCCCAGAAGACGCGGCAGCACCCAACTTGACCCGTGCTCAGCAATCAGCCCGCGGTTCACAAAGGCGCTCGTGAACTTGGCCTGGCGCTCCACAAAGCGCATGTCGCACAAACTGGCGAAGACAAAGCCAAGGCCAGCGCAGGCACCGTTGATTGCCGCAATCAGCGGCTTACTGATACTCATCAGGTATGTAAAGGTGACTTTGAAGTTTGGCCCCATTTCCGGGTTACCCGGATCAGCAGCAAATTCCGAAAGATCTTCCCGTTCGCCGCGCGCACCGGATGCGGTCGCCTGCAGCCCGCCAATATCCGCCCCCGCGCAAAAACCGCGCCCAGCGCCCGTAAGCACAATGCCGACCACCGCAGGATCTGCCTCAGCGGCTGCCAGCGCGTGCTTCAGCTCTGCCTGCATGCGCGCGGTAATGGCGTTCAGTGCCTCCGGCCGGTTCAGAGTAATGACCGCTACCGGGTCTTCCACGTTGTATTGAATGTGTTGGTACATAGTGCTTGATGCCTCCCTCAGTTCCGAAAAATCCTACAAGGTGCGATAACCGCGCCCGACGTAATCAAAATCCTGCAAGCCCGCAAATTGCGTATCATGCAGGTAATAGTTGTTGTGATAAGAGCGTATTTCCGCAATCTTACCTTCAGCAAATACAAACCACTCGGTCCCCCGCAACAGCTCCGGCTGACCGGTTGCCGGTGGCACCCAGCGCATACTCCATTCGATCACCCCTTCCGGCTCATTGATCAACGCATTGTCTACGAGCCAGTGAGCTTGTGTCGCAGGGCCCACCTTAGCCCAGTAGTTAGCCAGTTGCACCGCCCCCCGCACTGCGGAGTGATCCACAAAGTAGTGCACCACTTCCGGCGCAAAGGTGGACATCATCAACGCCTCATCCGCCGTGTTACAGCCCTCATAGTAAGTTTTGATCAGCTCAACTAGAGGGTGGGGATTACGAGTGGCGTGCACGGCAGGTCTCGACAGACTTCAGGGATGCGCTTGTGTGAGTGCGGCCGGTGGCATCTGGGCCACCAATCTGGCCCGCTCGCCCAGCACATCCTGCAAGGGTTGACTGCGCAACGTCCCCACTTCATCTGCACCGTAGGGTTGAAAATCAGCAGGCAACTGTGCGGGCGAAAGTGTCACTAACATCCAGTTGAGTACTTCCGCCAGCTGCTCGTCACCCAGCGCGGCATTTGCGGAACCCGGCACCTGCACCAGAAAAGCCCGGCCACCCGCTACGCTGAGGAAGTTGGCCAGGTAGTTCTGCATGGTGGGGACCGCCCCATCCGCCGTGCCAGTCCCGTGCGCCCCGTGACAACCCTGGCAGTTCAACATGTAATTCATCTGCGCTCGCGCCGGACTCGCCACACCGGGCATATCCGCTGCCGGGCTTTCAGCAAAAACGGTTGAACCGGGTGCGCCAATGAAACACACCAGGGTGAGCGGGAAGGTGAGAAGAAAGACGGGAAGCCGCTGGCGCACCAGACTATTCCACCGCAATGCCCACAACAATGGCGGTTGAACAGTTGTAAACAGCACTCTGGGTACCCAGGCACCAATTGATGTCGTTGCTTTTCGGTGGGTTGTACATGGGCCGGTCACCCTCGTTGCGGTTACACATGCAGTTACCGCATCCGGACTTGCCACAGCAGTCGTTATAGGAAACCACATAATTCTTGTTGTCCACGGGATTGGTGCAGGTACCAATCCACGTAATCGGCGACATTTCAGTACCCGGCGGACAGGTATTCACAGAACCACCACAACAGGAGCAGAGAAAACCGTCGATGGCGCAATAACGCCAGTATTCACAGGTTGTATCATCACCCGCTTCAGGGATATCAGATTTCTGTGGCTGATGTTGATCTGCCCGTGCGACGGGCAACAACGGAACCGATGCGGCGCCCACCACACCAGCGCCCAACAGGCCAAGCAGACCACGGCGGGAGGTGTGACGAGCAAAGCCACGGCTGACCCGCTCGGTGATTCTGTCTATCAGGTTGCTCTCGCGCATAATCTTTATCCCTTCTCCGCTGCATCGTATTGTTGCACTACCGGACTGGCTCTGTCAGCCAGATAGTCCTGTATCGATGCGATCCCCAGACGTTCGGCCTCAAACAGACTTTCGAGGTGCTCTCTCGAGTTGACGATACCCAGTGCTGCAATGACCCCGCGTGGATCCACAAGCACCGCATAAGGCAGCTTACCCACGCCAAACGACCGGCCGGTAATTTCTGATATGGCATAGTCAAACTGTTGGAGCTTCTGAGCCTCAACAAACCGCTCATGATCTGCCCGCTCGCCGCCATCACTGATCAGCAGAATACTGACATCCTTCTCCGCCCGCTGCAGGGTTTTGAGAACCGGCAGCAGTGTTTTGCAGATAGGACAATCCGGCGCCAGGAAGAAGATCAGTTCAGTCGCCTGCGCAGTCCCGGTTGTGCGCTGTTTACCTTGCAGGGTCTGTACAGCAATCTGCGGTGCAGCATCCCCGGCTTTGAGCTGCTGGTTCACCATCAGCGCACCCGCCGGCGCAATCCGTTCGTACAACACGCCAACCTGTCGAGCCAGAGCAAACACCACAACCAGTAACACCAGAACAAGAATCCACAGGACGGCCAGCGCGGCAATCATCAATTCCATGACTCACCCTCCCCCACACCCTCCGCCGCCCATAGGCGTTGGTAAATCCCGTGATTGGCCAACAGCTGTTCGGCGCTGAGATACAACAACACGCCCAGGCTGGCCATCGCGGCAGCGCAGAGGCTCAATCCCCAGGTTAATTCCAGCGTAGTTGTCTCCGGCCCGAGCTGCAGCAATCGTTGCGGACCGAACAGTGGCCAAGCACACAGCGCCATCAGCGCAACGTTGCGGGCAAGCAGATACGCTGGCAGCGGCGTCGGCGTATCCCCACAGCCACAGTCAATGAGCCGTCTCCCCCTGGCCATATTGACGACCATTGCCACCAGGTAGATCCCGAGGAGTCCAGCGGCAGCGGCGGCACCCGCCGGTGTAGCCAGCACCAGGAGCGCTACGGTGGCGAGTTCAGCCAGCACAACCAGCGCCGCTGCAGGCACGAGTAGGCCCGCCGGTACTATCCGATAAGCCTCCAGCACGGCAAGAAACCTGGGCCAGGCGCGCAGTTTGTGCCACACCGCCAGGCCAAAGACTGCTGCTAACAGCCAGCAAGCTGTGAGGGTCGCCAGGGAATAAACAGCCACGCTCATGAATCAGTTGGCACCATGCACCATAAACGGCGTTGCGGCGCCGGTATCCAGCGTCTGCACAAACTCACCACCCGGTAAGCGGTAAACATCCACGCCCATCTCTGCGTTGGTCACCAGCAACAAACGCCCATCACCAGTGCCGGTTGTGCCCAGAGACAAACCCCAGTTGGTGAGGGTAATGCGGGCGGTACGCTCTCCCTGATCCAGATCGTACACCCAGACCTCAGCGCCGCCATCCTTGTGGGTACCCTCACCCCCGTCAGGATTCATCAGGAAATAGCCGGCGCCTGCCGCATCGACTGTGGCGACATTCATGCCACCGGGGCGCCAGTTGCGCTCATCCGTAGTCGTCAGCCACCATTTGTCCTCCACCGCAATCTCATCACGACTAATATCCACGGGGAGCACCTGACCGGTGAAGGTCGGGAAGTATGCTACCCCTCCGCTGATAGCCGCACCTTCAAAAATTGGATCGTTGTTGGCGTCAAACGCCACCGCTGACCGGCTGGCGTCCTTTAACGTGCCATCCGCATTCAGGTGGCTGGTGAGAAAGGTGCCGTTGGCGCAGATTGAGGTAAAACTCCGGACGCCATTCGGTAAAACAAAGGCGCAGCCTGCGGTAGTGACTTCACCGACAAACTGGCGATTCTCCAGGTCGACGATGCTCACGGATTGAGCGGGAGTGAAGTTATATACCCCCAAAAACCGCTCACCGTTGATCAGGCCGGTGGCAATCTGTTTTGGCATCCCGGTGATTCGCTTCGAGGGAATAACTACTTCGCCACTGACGGCCAAGGTATCCGGGGCATAGATGGTCACGACATCGGTGCGTTCACCGCCGCGTGTCCCGCGTGAGTAAAACGTTTCAATCACATAGTGTTCGTTGCGCTCCCGGGCGCGCTGGTAAGCGGCAATAAAGCTCGCGGTCATCATGCCTTTATACTGGCTGGCCTGGTTTTCCGCCAACGGATCAACCACCAGCACTTCCCCTTCCATCATGTGGAAAAAAGAGAAGTCATGCACCATGACCCAGTGATCCGGGTAGGCTGCAGGCAGTGTTTCAATTTTACCCACGGGTTCAGGCTGAAATTCCGCGAGGGCCGATTGAATGAACGCCAGCAATAGCCAGGTACACCCAGCGATAAGCCGACGCCGTAAAGTTGGTGTCTGATCAGTGTTGTCCATGTTCCCCTCTTGCCTGCGTTTAACAGCCAGTCTTGAGCTTACTACGCCCAACCCAACCTGAACAGCTTAAGCCAGACGCACCCGCAGCGCGTTGAAACCACGAAAACGGGCACGCGGCGCGCGCCTGGGCACACCGATCAGCTCAGACTTGGGAAAGCACGAAATCAAAGCTGGCCAGCAGGCTGAGTAGGTGTCGCGGATTCTGTTGCGGGCAGGGGCCATTGAAATATTCAATATCCACCGGGATAAACACAGCTCGGATGCCTTCGTTTTCAAAATCGCGAGGCGCAAACTGCGTACGATGATGTCGCACAAAACCATAGACGACGTTCTTAATGACTCAGCCTCAAGAAACCACTATACAAGCGTTATGACACCGGTCAGTCGAGGCGTCATCATCCAGTGCGCAAGCGGTGTGACGAATCGGAAAGACGGCCGACTTTAATCTAAAATTCTACATATTTTGTTGATTTTCTACAAAATATGTGTAATATCGCAATCCAAGTGAAGGAGAAAATCATGTCAACGCCATTCGCGTCAAAGCTAAAAGAGGTTAGGACCCAAAGGCAAGACACACTGAAAACGCTCTCTGAACGAATGGGAGTGTCTGTGGCGCTATTGTCCGCAATAGAATTAGGGAATCGCAATCCCACAAACCGTTTTGTTAAAGCGTTGGTAGCCGTTTACGCGGACTCGTTAACATACACACAATGGGAAAGACTCGCTGAAGAGTCTTCGGATTTGATAGACGTGTCTGAACTGAATTACGAAGACCGCCAAACCGTGGCGGCTTTTGCGCGAAAGCTCGGGGGAGGAGTTTCCGACGCACACAAAAAAGTAATAGCCGACGCTGTTGAACAGCTAGGTCTATTTGACGACTGAGCGACCAGACGGAGTAAATGTGGCAACATTTAACAAAGGATTTAAGGTTAAACCAAGAAGTACCGTCGCGATTAGGGGGATCACTCATACCTTTATCGATGCAGTGAGGGCTGCATACGGCAATCAGGATTACGTTGATGTTGCGGAAGCATTGAACAATCTCTATGACAATGACGCT
>JBCCUW010000023.1:0-18084 GCA_039196385.1 Pseudomonadota bacterium | reverse complement strand
TCTGATAACAAGCTATCTGATAACAAGCTATCTGATAACAAGCTATCTGATAACAAGCTATCTGATAACAAGCTATCTGGTAAGAAGCTGATTGTACGTTGCATTCAGTTACGCTTTTGCGGGGGCGGACAGCAAGGATGAATCTGCGAGATTAGCAAGCAGCAGCTTGTAGATTCAAGTCTCGCCCCCGCAATCTTTACGCTCAAATCAGACCTATCGGCTGAAATAAATCTTTAGGCCAAAAAACAAATCTTAGGCCGAAAACAAAAAGAACCCTCGGAACAGTTTGCGTGCTGCGTGAACTTGTGTGGCTGACAACGGGTTGTTGTCTAATACGATCCCTTTAAGTGAGGCCTGTTTGAAACGTGGGTCGATCACTCTAATCTGATTACTCGCCGCAAATAAAACTAATAGTCTGGGTAGTTCCAGCAGCGGCGGCGGTAGCTCGGAAAACTCGTTGTGGGTCAGGTGAAGAACACGCAGATTCGCCATGGCGGCTATCTCCCGGGGTAGATAGCGCAGGTTGTTGTGATCAAGAAACAGGTACTTTATCTGTTGCAGCTGGTTGATTGTTGCAGGAAGGCTGGTAAGGCCGTTGCGGTCCAGCCACAAACTGTGCAACGCTGGCAATTTACCCAGATGTGCGAAGCTTACCCTGGAGGCGAGTTTATTTTCACTAAGTCGCAGATCGCGCAGGTGTTTCAGTTGGCTGATCTGGGCTGGCAGCTCAGTTAAATTGTTGTTGGAAAGGTTGAGGTACTTCAGGGGCAGGTGGTGGAGTGAGGCCAGCGCTTCCGCCAGGTCCAGCTGCGGGTTGCCGGCCAGAGACAGGTGGGTCAGTTGGCTACAGTGGGTCAGGCCGCCAGGTAGCTCGCGCATTTCATTTTCGGCCACCAGCAACGTATTGAAAGATGCTGCGCGACTACAGATATTCTCTAAAGTAACAGCCAGATCCAGATTTGGGTTGCCGGACAGGTCCAGCGCCCGCAAATCGCTCAAATCTGAGCTGTTCAACCACGCCGGCAATGTCGTCAGGTTCTGACCGCTCAAGTCCAACCGATACACGGGCTGACCCAGGGGCGGCGTGCTGGGCGCGGCGTAGTGTGACTTGATGGTTTCACAACCGCCGGCCACGATCAGGCACAGCAGGGTGCAGATCAGCCTTATGCTTGTCTGGTAAATGGTTATCACCGCAGGTCACCTGCGCTGGCGGTGACTTCCACGTACGCCTGATTCGCTGCCTGTACAGGCCAGGGATAACGCGGATACAGACCAAAGCTGTCGTGGATGGTATTTTGAATTAGCGCGCCCAATTGCATGCTGTCGACGCCGAGCCGGGCGGACCAGATCTGGTTGTCTCTCTGGCGGCCTGCTTGGACGTATAGATTTGCATAAAACAGGTTCTCCCAGGGTGGCGTCGTAAACCATACCCGTTTTGCGCCATCTTCAGAATTCTGCGGGTTGTCGGGACTTGTGCTGTAGTCGGGAACTGGGGTGAATAGCTCAAGACCCAGACCAAACTGGCGCAGGCTGGCACCATCAGTACTGGCGTAGCCTAAATGCAGGCTCCCAGTTGGACCTTCGTCTGAAGCAGCCCCCCGAAATGGGCCAATGCGCAAGTCATTCGCAAAGTTCAGATGCAAACTGTGGTCTCCAGCGGCCACTCTGATGATCGCCTGTCCCTGCCGTACCCCGAACTTTCGCAAGCTACCCGACGGTTGATCACGACTGATACCAAAGCCGATACCTGCGTAGTCTCCAGGCCTGGCGCGGTAGAAAGCATCCGCCTGATGGCGGCTGACGGTTGAACCCAATAGGTTTTCGTTTTTACCAATGCCTGCGAGTACAAAAGCCTCGTAACCACACCCGTGTCCCTGGGTGCGGGCGCCAAAACGCCTGGCGTAGAAATAACACCAGCCACCCACACCGCCTTCGGTGCTGATTGCACCTTCAGCGGCGGCGAATGCAAAAACGCCAAGCTTGGCTTGAATGTTGTGCGTGCCGAGTGTGAACTCCACTCTGGCTTGTATCCCACCGCTGGCCGCGTGGCTATTGGCTGGCCAACCCAGCATACCGGCAGTGATCAACCAGGCGCACCAGACAAATATTGCAGGCGCCCAGCGGATCACTGGGTCACCAATGACCGCTGTCTGGCCCACCTTTGATGGGGCCGGTAAGCTGACGGGTCACCCATCCGCCATAATATCCCCCCGGTTGCGGTTCGACCTTTTCGTTGTCAATAAAACACAGCAGTTTATTGGGGTAAAAGCTTGGCCACTCGTAAAGTTGGGCAAATGGCTCAAACATGCGCACGTAACGCCAGCCCGCATTGCTGATTCCATCAGCATCAACGCGTTGAGCCACGCCTTTCCATTCGCAGATGGAGGTCATATCGCCAAAGCTGATCAGGGTCTCATCCACATCTGCTGGCGGAAAGTAATAAGTAGGTGCACCCGCTGTTTCCACCACCCGACAGCCTCGCTCCGTCTGGGCGATGAGCTGTTTGCCATTGAACACACGCAGCACGGCGCTGACAGGTTCAATGCGTGGGGGGCGCGGAAAATCCCAGACTGACTCCTGGCCAGCGGTCGTTGGCTCCGCAAAGTCGGGGCGTTGCTCGCCGGTGTAGCGCCAGTGACTGCGCGCCTGAACAATCTGTTCCGATTCTGGAAGGATGGGTATCTGGGTCATGTCTGGGTTGTTGCTGCGCCGGTTAGTGTGCCTGTCTGATCAACAAATTCAGTACACAAATTCGTTCACCTGGCGGCGCCCGACCTGGTTAAACGGAAAAGACAGTCTTTCTGTATCAGGATTGCCGAGCGTATCCGGTAGAATTTGCAGGTCCAGCGCATTAACCCCGAACCAACGCGGCGAGTCTTCCGCGACCACAATGATTTCGCAGGTCTGCGCCGGGGCAATCTGCGAGGGACAACCATCAACCGTAATCACCTGATAAACCGTGCCTCGCGAGTTTCGGGTGATGATGTTGCTGGCCAGGTTCTGGCGGTCTTTGCTCAGCTCAATGCTGTCAGGTCCGGAGTTTGTTACCTGGACGTGAAACCACATGCGGGTTTGTGTATTGGTGTATTTGGCCCGTTTGGTTTTACGACTGACGATGTCCACTTTGGTGATGACCAGCTGAGTGCTCGCAGCGGTCGTAGTGATCGAGTTGGGTGTGCTGGAGGTCGGTGGTGGGACGAGCTCAGCGGTGGGCACAGGTTTGTTCGACGTCTTCAATGCCTCGTCGGATGCCCCGGACACCTCGGATGCCGGTAACGCTGACCAAGTACCGTCCGCACGTAACAGTACGCGTGAACCATCTTCCCGGTAAGCAATTTCGTCAGCGTATGTGACAGTGCACAAGATCAGGGCGGCAAAAGCGGTCAGCAGTTTAGGCAACGTAAGCCTGCCTTTTTTTCTCCGGCACTTTGTCCAGATCCACCACCAGTAACAGGCCTGGAGTGTTATTAAAGTTTGGGTCAACGCTGACCGCCAGGAACGTTGCGCCCACTTTATGATAGTGACGTAACAGCACGGGCAGGTCTTTGTTGTCCGGCTCTATCCCTTGCACAATCTGTGAAAGTTGCGCAATGGACACCTCGGGGTAGTGGGATTTGTAATCCTGCCACTCCGGACCAAGCTCTGCCTGCAGGTTGTGTCTGGCGCGGACCAGTGGGCTCGGTTTGATCAGGGCATCACAAATTGCGGTAATGGAACGCAGATCAAACTGGCGGGATAACGACACCGTGCCATACAGTTTGCGGTATTGCTGATGCTGTCGCAGATAAGCACCGATACCACGCCACAGCAGATGCAGGCTGACGTGATTTTTCTGATACTCCGGGGTGACGAAAGAACGTCCGAGTTCGAGTGAAGGCTCAGCAAAAAATTCATCCTTGAATTCAAAAGACTGGCTGAGATAAACGTCCCCATCACGCCGCAGTTCGTCCGCACGACCCATACGATAGGCACCCAATAGGGCCGAATTTTTGTTGTCCCACACAAACAGGTGTACATACAGCGCGTCAAAGTGGTCGGTATCGCTGGGCTCACCGCTGCCTTCGTCCAGCGCTCTAAATACCCGTTCCCGCTGGCGGGCGATTTCATGCACCGTAGCCGGAAGCTGCGCTTGTGAACCGTAACAGACCACAAAATTCTTGTAGTTGATCAGAGTCTGATCAGAGGGAAGCGCGGCAATTTCTGCTTCAATCTGCTGGCTATCCGACGAGGCAGCCAGGGGCGCGTGATCACCGGGCATGGTCACGGCCGCGGGCAATTGGATATCTACGTTCTGCAGATAAGTCAGCAATCTGGCAAGGTGGGTTGCATCCTGGATGTCGGTGCGCTGCAGCAGATCACCAGGTGTGGCGGTGCCGAGTTGTATGGCCACTTTTTTACCTTTCATTTTGAGCATCTCTCGCGGCAGCATTAGGATTTTCAGGCGCGCCCAGATATAACCCATGAGAATAAACAGCTTGCTGTTGCTACCGGAGACAAAGCAGGGCACGAGTGCCGCGTCACTCTTGTGCAGCAGGTGGCCCACGATGCGGTTCCAGTCATGATCGCAGGTCCGCCCCAGATCTTTGCGATAATAAGACACCCGCCCGGCCGGAAAAATCAGCAGCAAGCCATCGTTCTGCAAATGGTTCAGCGCCTGGCGCAGCGACGGTAAATTGCGCTGGCTTGAGATCAGCGGGTTGGTGAAGATCATCACATCGCTGAGTTCCTGAAAAACCTGCAGTGCCGTATTACCTAACACCTTGGTGTCCTGCCTGGCTTTCAGCAGCTCCTGGATGATGATGACCGCTTCCATGCCGCCAAACGGGTGATTGCAGACCACCAGCACAGGACCGGACTGCGGTATGTTCTGCAGGCTGTCCGCATCAAATACAACGTCTACTTCCAGCGCCTTTACAACCTCCCGGGCAAAGCTCTGGGGATCCAACCCGGCCAGGTTGTGCTCTTCGTAAATCCTGCGCATGCCGCGAATGCCCAGCAATCGGTCCAGAAGGGGGCCAACCAGGGTCAGTACTTTGCCCAGCAGCGTATCTTTTGGTGCCAACGAGGCGATACGTATGTCCGAATTAACCTGATTCAAAATAACGTTCATGCAGTTGTCTTAGGGCCGCCTCCGCATGCATACACACAGCTGCCTGGGCTGTGTCGATGACATGGGCTGCACTTGATTGTCCTTAGAAACTTTGGAATGGCTCTGGCTGAAGCTGTTCAGAAGCGGTTATTGTAATGCTTGTTTTTGCAAAAAGCTGTGCCAATAACAGGTGTTTGCAGTTTATTGTCAGCTCGCCAGTTGGGGTTGTCGAGCTGGCGGACCAGGCTGATCCGCCGTTGTTAAAAACTCAAAAGAGCAGGCTCGACAAGGCAGTTGCGTTTGCGGCTCAGCTGCGGCAGTTGTTGTGTTCTTCACAGCTGGTCAACACATTGGGCCAGTTCTGGTCGCCGCGGACAATAGAGCCTTCCAGGTCTTTACTCCACTTGCGATACGCAATCCCGTTGAAGTTCAGGTACAGCTTGCCGTCGACGATCTCCCAGACGTTAGGATTGACCGATTTGGTGAAATTGTGGGACACCGCAAATGCGCAGTAACCGCCATATTGGGGTGCGTACTTTTCCGGGTCTGCCGCGAACAGGTCACGGTTTTCTGCGCTGGCGAACTTCCAGGTTGCGCCCATGTATTCGTGGGTGAACTCATCGGAGCCTTTCACAGCTTTGTCGTCCGGTTGCAGTGAAAAGTAGGCCACGGTGTCGTAGCCGCGTATGGCGCCATTTTTAGTGGCATAAATCTGTGGATCGGCCGCTTGAGTTGCCCAAGCGGTTGTTAAGGCCGCCAGGCCCAGACTCAGGCGAATGACTGCTGCGCGGAAATCGATTGTGGCTATCTGCATAGGTGTTCTCCTTATTTGTGCTTGATGGGACCCATGTCGGCGCAGAAGGTTCCGTGAGTGTTTAGTTCGGGTGCATTTTGTATTCTTCATTTTCCCTGATGATGTTCTTTGAATCCGCTAATATGACTAGTTTGGGTCAGATAGGGGTGGATTCGCTTTGGACAGAATGAAAGACAAAATAGTGCTGATTACGGGCGGTGCGTCAGGTATTGGTAAGGGTTGTGCGCTGCGGCTGGCCCAGGAGGGTGCGCGGGTGATTATCACTGATGTGCAAACCACTATGGCTGAAGAAACCGTTGCGGAAATTTCCGCTGATGACGCCGTCCAGCAGGCCGGAGGGCAAATCAGCTGTCTGCAGCATGACGTCACCCAGGAAGCGCAGTGGCAAACCGTTATTGCTGGTGTTGTGGCGGAATATGGTGGCCTGCATGTACTGGTCAACAACGCCGGGATAGGCATCGGCGGCAGCATTCTTGACCTGTCCCTCGAAGATTGGCAGCGCCAGCAGGCGATTAATCTCGATGGGGTGTTTCTGGGCATTAAACACAGCATCCCGGCCATGCGGGACACCGGTAGTGGCTCCATCATTAACATGTCCTCGGTGGCGGGCTTAAAAGGGTCAGCTAATCTGGCAGCGTACAATGCCACCAAGGGCGGTGTGAGGCTGTTAACGAAAGGTGTGGCGTTGGAGTGCGCGCAGAACCGTTGGCCAATCCGCGTTAACTCGGTGCACCCGGGTGTTATCGATACGCCAATCTGGACCAAGGTGAATCCGGAGTTTCTCGAAGAGGGTGATAACGCCGTAGATCTGGACGGTATGGCGGAACTCGGCGTACCGACCGGGCAGGTGGGTTATCCAGTGGACATTGCCAACGGTGTGCTCTTTCTGGCCAGTGATGAATCTACTTACATCACTGGCACCGAGTTGGTGATCGATGGCGGTATTTCCGCTTAGTTCCGCCGCCGGGATGTCCTGGTGCTAGTTTGTGATGATCACTTTGCCAATGACTTGGCGGTCGACAATAAGTTGATAACCCTGGTGGATATCTTGCATTGGCAGGATATGCGAAACGTGCGGGCGGATACGACCGCTGGCCAGCCAGTCCAGCAGAATTGCATTGTTCTTGCGATTCTGGCTCGGGTTGTATTTCTGCAGGCCACCCAGGGTGTAACCGATCACTGATGCATCTTTCACCAGCAGGTGATTGGTTTTGGCGAGCGCGCTGCGCCCGCTGGTAAAACCCAACACCAGGATACGGCCGAAGGGTGCAATGCAGCGAACGGATTCGTCAAAGACATCACCGCCGACCGGGTCGTAAATGACGTCAGCGCCAAGATCACCCGTCAGCGCTTTAACGGCCTCGCGAAAGCCGTGGCTGTAGTTGATGACGTGATCTGCGCCGGTACGGGTGACAACCTCGAGTTTTGCGTCGCTACTGGCGGTGCCGATGACCCGAGCACCAAACAGTTTACCAAGGTCGACAGCCGCCAGCCCCACACCGCCAGCGGCACCATGCACCAGCAGCGTCTCTCCAGCGGCTAACTGTGCCCGTTGGAGCCCGTAGTAGGCGGTGGCATAGTTATTGCGAAACGATGCCGCTATCTGCAGGTCAATGTGGGCGGGGATTGGAGTCACCGCGCTGGCTTTCAGATTGATGTACTCGACACAGCCACCGGGACAGATCACCGCGTCACCTTCCTGCAGATGAGTGACGTCACGGCCTACTGCACTGATCAGTCCGGCCGCTTCGCCACCAACCACAAAGGGCAGTGGGGTTTTAACCTGGTAGTCGCCGGTGAATCTGACAAGATCGCTGAATTGGATGCCGCGCGCTTGAATGGCCACCTGAACCTCACCGGGCGCGGGTGGCGGTGGAGGTTCCAGTTCCACAAGTTGCAGATCAAGGTGGCTGCCGTGTTTAACACATTGGACTGCGCGCAATGGAACGATCCTCTCGGTTGCAAAATCCTTGATTCAAGCAGGATGTGGTGACCGTGGCAACAACGCACTTTCAGGTGTGCTCCAGTGTGCGTGGCTATTCCGCAGGGCAGGCAGTATTCTAGAGCCTGGAGCAGGGTTTATGAGGGAGCAGCGCGTTTGATAGATTTAGCAATGGCGAAGACCAATGACGAGGTTCTTGCACTGCGCCTGCTTAAGGCGATGGAGGACGGCACTCTGGTTGAGGCGATTGGAGAATTATGCAGCGAAGACTTTGTCTGGGCCAATAGTGGGCTGCCGACTCTGACGGGTAGAGCGGCGGTACTGGAACATATCGCAGCGGGAGGTTTCGCCAGTACGATTCCCATCCTAGCCGGTATGACAGCATTTTCGGCAGATCTGCTGCATATTGCCAGCCGTGAGCCGGTTGTGTTTACCGAACGCATCGATCACCACTGGGACGCCCGTGGTTGGGATCTGATGACCCCCCATATTGCTGGCGTTATGGAAATTCGCGATGGACGCATCTGCGCACTGCGTGATTTTTACGACACCGCGTGTTACAGCCAGCAACCGGTGCCGCCCGCGAAGGCGTAACGATGTCCGACACGCCATTGTCACCAAAACCACTCATCGAAGGTTTGCCAGCGGGCTCTCAGTTGGAGGGTGTGCTGGCGCATCGGCCCGAGCTGCTGGAGCGCTATCGGCAATTCTACCTGGGCTTGTGGCAGAGCGGCTTTGTACCTGTACGCACACTGGAGCTGTGCCGGGTACGCACGGCTTACATTCATGGCGCTGAAGCTGAGTTGGCCATCGACCATCCTGACGCGCCGCTCGACACGGCAACCAGGGAGTCGCTGGCTGCCGGGACTCTGACGTCGTTTGCAGCGTCAGAGCAGGTCGCATTGGAATTGGCGGAGCAGATGCCATTCAATCATCATGGCATCACAGATGCGCAGGTGCACCAGGCGGTGTCCGCATTTGGTGAAGCCGGCGCGGTGACATTGCTCACGGCGTTAGCATTTTTTGATGTGACCTGCCGCCTGAAACTCGTCTGGTCGTTGGCGGTTGAGCCAGCGCAGCAACAAGCGGACCTGCTGGTATGACCGGAGCATGCAACTTCCCTGGATCGCGCAGTGCCGCGGTCAACCTCACGTTAGAACCAACCAGGAGGCGGTAATGTCTTCAACACCTCGCGTAAAACCGGCGGTAGATAATGTGCCGGCAGATTTTGGCAGTGTCACAGCCCACGCGGCAGAGCAGATGGCGCATTTTTTTGATCTGTATGCCGAATTCTGGCAGCGCGGCGTTGTGGCTGCAGAAGTCAAAGAGCTGACCCGGTTGCGCAACGCGCGTATTACCGATTGCGGATACTGAAAAAACGTGCGCTTTGACTCCGCTCGTGCTGCGGGGCTGTATGAGGCGAAAGCTGAGCTGGTCGCGGATGGATACGCCGACGTACTGGCGCCCGGGGAAACGGCTGCTTTGCAACTGACAGATGCGCTTATCGGCTTGCCTGGACCCCTATCCGAGGCGACGGTGGAAAAACTACAGCAACACTATTCGGCAGCGGAGCTGGTGGAAATTTCGTTGGGCGTTGGTTTGTTTATGGGCATGTCCAAAGTACTCATTACCCTGGGCCTGGAGCCCGCTGATGAGATGCCGGTGACGTTACTCCCGACGCCAGGCAGTTTGCCTTGATGCACAAAGGCAAGAGGAGCGTTCAGTATGGCGATTAAAAACGTCTTTGAGGAAACCCGTCGGCTCAAGGCTGACATTGAAAACCTGTCGGTGGCGCAGTTACAGGCGGAGCGCGCCGCTAATAGTGAGCTGTTGCTGATTGATCTGCGCGAAATACAGGAGCTGATAGAGTTGGGGACAATCCCCGGAGCCCATCATGTGGCGCGTGGGATGTTGGAATTTTGGGCGGATCCTGCCAGCCCCTATTACCGTGACTTTTTTAGTGAGGACAAGCGCATCGTCGTTTTCTGTGCAGGGGGCGGGCGTTCAGTCTATGCCACGCTGGCGCTGCGCGAGATGGGTTACAGTAATGTGGCGCATCTTGAATCCGGCTTTAAGGGATGGCGCGAGGAAGGGGGTAAAGTGGCTGATTTTGCCGCGACCTCCAAGTGGATAAAACGCCCGCAATAACACAACCGGCGTCAACCGCTGACACCGCAATCACGGGGGTGACTTATGAAGTTCGATATGATGTTGGGCAGTCTGACCTGGCAACAAAGCAGCGAGTTGGCGGTGCAACTGCAGGATGCCGGGTTTTCGGGCATGTTGTTTACCGAAACCGGCGTAACCCCCTGGATGCAGATTGCCGCAGCTGCCATGGCGGCGCAAAAGCTTGAGTTCAGCACGGGTATCGCGGTGGCTTTTCCCCGCAGCCCGATGATTTCCGCGCAGATTGCCTGGGAGCTGGCCATGAATACCCGTGGACGTTTTCGCCTGGGTCTGGGTAGCCAGGTCAAAGGGCATGTGGTGCGCCGTTACAGTGCGGTGTTTGATAAGCCCGCGCCGCAGATGCGCGATTATGTTGGCGCATTTAAGGCATGTATTCGTGCGTTTCGTGGTGAAGAGAAGCTGGCTCATGCTGGGCCGTACTACAACCTCAGTTATCTACCTGCGGCATGGTCTCCGCCCAGGCACGATTTTGAGGACATCCGCGTTGATATCTCCGCCGTGGGCCCGCACATGTGTCGACTGGCTGGTGAGTTGTGTGACGGTATCCATGTGCATCCTATGCACTCCATGCCATACATCGAAAATCGACTGTTGCCTGCGGTTGCTGAGGGCGCTGCCAAAGCAGGTCGTAGCGCCTCGGCCGTGGATCTGATTGTGCCGGTATTTGCCGTGGCGGGAGATTCACCCGAAGCCAGACTGCGAATGCTGCAGCGGGCCAAAACCCAGATTGCGTTTTACGGCTCTACGCCCAACTACGCGTTCCAGTTTGACGATCTCGGCTTTACGGGTACCACGCAACGGCTTGGTGCGCTGATGAAGGACGGCAATGTGCAGGGTATGAGCGAGCTCATTACGGATGAAATGCTGTCGCAGTTTGCGGTGGTAGCGCGTTGGGACGACATGGCGGATCAGTTGAATGAGCGTTATCAATCTGTAGCTTCCCGCGTCGTCACCTATCTGACGGCCGAAGATATCCAGAGAAACCCCGAGAACTTACCCAGATGGGGTGAAATTGCTCGCGCCGTGTCGAGTTGAGCCGCATGGTAGGGTGAGTTGCGGTCTTTTTTTAGGTCAAAGCGCCGACTGAACTACATTTTTCGCATGACGTAGTTCACATAAGATCTAGATGTAAGGTCGAGATTACATAAATTTTCTAGCTATTTCTCATGTTACAAGTAATAATTTTGCATATTACGACAATCGTGACATAGGGAAAAAGCGAAAACATGGAAATTCCTTCTAGCCTGCTAAAGCCCCGCGCCGATGGGGCGTTCTGGGATACCCAGAGCTTTCATGATGCGTTGGTGGAACAAGGTGGTGACCAGACAGTACGTTCCACTGAACGTATGCTGGAAAAAGCCAGTTGGTTACCCAATGCGCTGAAAATTGAAGACCTTAGAGATGAACTGGACCGACCGCTGCGTAAGCTGGTAGCAGAGGGTCTGGAAGCAGACAGCAAGCGCAAGCGCGTGCATAGCCTGTTTGTGCAGGCTTCGGATGCAGAAGGGCAGACGCTGCTCATGTCTAACGACAGCCGGGGCGGTCGTCGCTGGCTGTTTCTCGATAAGCTTGATGCGGCTGGTCTGTTAAGCGCGCTGGATGTGCTTTGTGATGGCAAGCCGGCTTATCTGTGGCCCCATGGTGAGGTCACGGAATTGTTCCGTGAAGTACTCGCAGATGCCAAGACTCACCAGTTAAAGCTACCGTCGGGTACCAAGGTCACGCTGGCCTTAACCGCTTACCATGGCACGTTGAAGCTGGCTCAGTATCCCGAAAGCCCGCCGCATGAAGACGGCGTATTGACCCACCTGGATCGACTCGAGGCCGAGAGTATTCACATCATGCGCGAGGTGATTGCCCAGGCTGAAAATCCGGTCATGCTCTACAGTGTCGGCAAAGACAGTGCAGTCATGCTGCACCTGGCGCGGAAAGCGTTTTATCCCAGTCCGCCGCCATTCCCTTTAATGCACATCGACACGCGCTGGAAATTCAAACAGATGTACGATTTCCGCGACCAGATGGCCAAAGAAATTGGCATGGAATTGATTGTTCATATCAATCCCGAAGCCATCGAAAAGGACATCAACCCCTTTGATCACGGGAGTGCGCTGCACACGGACATTACCAAAACCCAGGGGCTCAAACAGGCGCTGGACAAGCACGGCTTTGATGTGGCCTTTGGTGGTGCGCGTCGTGATGAGGAAAAGAGCCGCGCCAAAGAGCGGGTATTTTCGTTTCGTACTGCTGCCCATCGCTGGGATCCCAAAAGCCAGCGACCGGAACTTTGGAATATTTATAACGGATACAAGAATCCCGGTGAATCTATCCGCGTGTTTCCTCTCTCTAATTGGACGGAACTGGACATATGGCAGTACATCTACCGAGAGCAGATTCCTATTGTGCCGCTTTATTTTGCCGCCGAACGGCCGGTGGTTGAGCGTGATGGCATGTTAATGATGGTGGAAGATGATCGCATGCGGCTGCTCCCCGGCGAGCAGATTGAGACGCGCATGGTGCGTTTCCGTACCCTGGGCTGTTATCCGTTGACCGGTGCGGTTGACTCGGACGCTGACAGTTTGTCGTCAATTGTGCTGGAACTGTTGCAGAGCCGAACCAGTGAGCGCCAGGGCCGAGCTATCGACACCGATAGTGTTGGATCAATGGAGAAGAAGAAGCAAGAGGGATATTTCTAATGGCTGAAGCACAACAAATCGTTGAACGTGATGAGCTGGAAAACCGGGTCCAGAACTATATTGACACCCAGGCGAATCTGGATCTGCTGCGTTTCATCACCTGCGGTAGCGTGGATGACGGTAAGAGTACTTTGATTGGCAGGATGCTGTATGAGGCGCAATTGGTCTTTGAGGATCAGGTGACAACCTTGCAGCAGGACTCCAAGCGGGTGGGCACCCAAGGTGGGGACATTGATTTTGCCTTGCTGGTTGATGGCCTTGCCGCAGAACGTGAGCAAGGTATTACCATTGATGTGGCATATCGCTTTTTCAGCACCGACCACCGTAAGTTTATTGTTGCCGATACCCCGGGGCACGAGCAATACACACGCAACATGGTGACTGGTGCGTCCACTGCGGACGTGGCGGTGATCTTGGTCGATGCGTCGCAAGGTGTCCTTACCCAAACCCGGCGGCACTCCTTTATTACCTCGTTGCTGGGCATCAAGCATGTGGTGCTGGCGGTCAATAAGATGGATCTGGTGGATTATGATCAGGCGGTCTTTGACGACATCGTCCGCGACTATCAGGAATTTGCCAAGCAGCTCAACTTTAAGCGCATCACGGCGATACCGTTGTCCGCTTTGAAGGGTGACAACGTCATTGAACGTTCCCCCAACACCCATTGGTACGGCGGACCAACGCTCCTGGGTTTCCTGGAAACGGTAGATCTGGAAGCGCTCCAGAGTGACGCCGCGTTCAGATTTCCGGTGCAGTGGGTAAATCGACCCAGTTCGGACTTCCGGGGTTTTGCCGGGAGTGTGGTTGCTGGTTCTGTCAGCAAAGGAGATGAAGTGCGTGTCTTGCCTTCCGGCGAGGTTGCCAAGGTCAAGGACATCATCCTTTACAAAGACTCATTTGAGACCGCGCTGCCGGGCCAATCCGTCACGCTGACGCTGGATCGTGAGGTAGACGTATCCCGTGGTGATGTGATTGTAGCGGCAGAATCCCCCTGTGAGGTATCTGATCAGTTTGAAGCCTCGTTAGTCTGGATGGATCAGGAAGAAGGTTATATCGGCCGTTCGTACTGGCTGATGCTGGGTACAACCCGGATCAACGCCACGCTGACTGACATTAAATTCAAATACAATATCAACACGCTGGATGAGCTGTCGTCGGACGCTTTTGCGCTGAACGATATTGGTAAGGTGACACTCAGCTTTGACCGTGCCGTACCGTTTGAGGCATATGCTGATTGCCAGGGACTGGGCTCTTTTGTCCTGGTTGATCGCTACACCTACGCAACGGTAGGCGCAGGGATGATCAACTTTGCCCTGCGCAGAGCGAAGAACATCCATCGGCATGCCCATAACGTGGACAAAGAAGCCCGTGCGCGGCTGAATGGTCACAAAGGTAAGGTGTTGTGGATGACCGGTTTGAGTGGTTCCGGTAAGTCCACCGTTGCCAACGCGGTTGAGCAAGCGCTGCACGCTGAAGGGAAACGTACCTTTATTCTGGACGGTGACAACATTCGCCACGGCCTGAATAAAGACCTGGGCTTCACGGATGCGGACCGAGTGGAGAACATTCGCCGCACGGCGGAGGTGGCCAAGCTGATGGTTGACGCAGGCTTGATCGTGATCACAGCTTTCATTTCTCCGTTCCGTTCGGAGCGCGATATGGCCAGGATCCTATTCGACGAAGATGAATTCCTCGAAATTTATCTGGATGTGCCTTTGGACGTTGCGGAACAGCGCGATCCCAAGGGGCTGTACAAGAAAGCTCGACGCGGCGAACTACCGCACTTTACCGGCATTGATTCGCCCTACGAGGCGCCGGAGTCGGCTGAAGTTGTGCTGCCCACTGCAGATCTGTCTTTGGAGGAATGTGTGGAGCGAATCGTCAAACATGTCTGACTCGCATGTGCGCAGCCTCAGTAAAGCCTTTTCGTGGCGCGTGGTTGCAACCCTGACAACCTCGATTATTGCCTATGTGGTTACCGGTCAGATTGACACTGCGGTAGCCATTGGCAGTATCGAGTTTGTTCTTAAATTTCTAATTTACTATCTGCACGAGAGAGCCTGGGCCATGGTGCCCAGCCGCAGTACCGAGTAAGTACTCGGCACTGAAACTCTGCCCGCTCGTTAAAGTCAGTTTAGCTGACTGATCCCCACATAAGGCGCACGTTTGTGCGCCGAATACGCTGTTTTAGGATGAGCTTAACAATTTGGCAGCACAGAGCCTGCTAACATTAGGCGGAAGGTGCTGCTCACTGCGGCGTTAGCGTCAACAGTTCCAGTCCGGTGGAAAGATACTGTGCAAAAACCCATCAAACGCGCGCTTGTAGTCGACGATTCCCGTTCCGCGAGGATGTCGTTGAAGAAGCTGCTGGGTGACTATGACCTGGATATTTCCCTGGCGGCCTCGGGTGAAGAAGCGCTCGAATACCTGAAAAAAGAAAGTGTTGATGTCATCTTCATGGACCACACCATGCCAGGCATGGATGGTCTGGAGGCAGTCTCCGCAATCAAAGCCAATCCTCGCACGGCAACTATACCGGTAATGATGTACACCACCCGCGAAGGTGAAGTATATGTTGGCCAGGCTCGTGCACTCGGTGCGGTAGGTGTGCTGCCTAAGAACGTGCAACCCCACCAATTGTTCGAAATGCTGTTGAAATTGGGCCTGGTGCAGGATCGTCGGGCCAAGCGCACCGACATTGCAGCCGATCAAACTGAGGCAGTGCCTGTCTATGACCTGGATGGCGCTGATGCGCAAGCCGGGGTGCTCAGTGATCAGGTTCTGGAAGAACAGGCTCTGGGCATCTCGGTGCAAACGGTGGTGTCGCGCATTCTGGAAGACCAGCACGTCACGTTGCGCTCCGATATTCTGCGCAGCCAGCGTGCCTTTGCGAAAGATGTTGCCCGCGAAGTATTGCGTGAACACTATGCTCGCGAGGCTGCCATCGAGGCCGAAGATGCCCAGGAGGTAGCCGCGCAAGTTGCGCAGTTACCTTCACCACGTTCGTTGTCGGTGCACCGGCTGATAACCGGATGTGCTCTGGTGGGTCTAGTTGTTGCCCTGTTTCTGGGTTGGCAGTTCAAGCAGCAGCGTGACGCTGCACATCTCCAACTGGCAGGCATTGAAGCCTCCACGCAGGCTTTGACGACCGAGCAGCGCACCGCGATACGCGAAGCCGCTGAAAGTCTTGGCGAAGAGCCAGCGACACCGGATGCAGCAGATGCGCTGCTGGCTCTGCAATGGTCACTGAATCATGGCAACGATACCGCCATGTACGAACCTGCGTTTAACCAGCGGTTGGCGGCAAAGCTTGAAGGTATGTTCACCCATCTGGAAGGCTTGGGATTTCGAGGTGAAATTCGCCTGACCAGTCACCTGGGTCAGTTTTGCCTGGATGTCAGCGATAGCGGCACCTATGAACTGGTTGGTGACGATAGGCCAGCGGCAGATTGTGCTTATAAAGGGCATATTCTGGACATCTCCAGTTTTGTCAGTGAGCGCATCACGCCTGAGTTCAGCCGGTTGCTGGATCAAGCGCCGGCGTCTATGGAAATCAGTCTGGTGGCGCTGTATGCAACTGATTCACAACCGTTGGTGGCTTATCCCTCAACCTCCAGCAGCGCGAGGGATTGGAATCAGGTTGCTCAGCAAAATAATCGAGTGGCGGTTGAACTGCTGCCCGCGAATTCTGCAGGGCCAGCGGGTTAAATATCTTTTCAGTTTAAAATCAAGCTGCTAAGTCCCTTACTTGATAGAATTTCTATCCAGTACCCGTCTGGATCGCGGACAAATGCGAGGCCCTTCATCTGCCCATCATCCGGGCGCTTAACGAAGTCCACGTTCAACCGTTCGAAGCGTTCACAGGCGGCATAAACATCCGGCACGGAAATGCCTATATGGCCGAACCCCCGCGGATCTTCGTTGCCGTTATGGTATTGCATGGTTTCATTTTCGGTACCGTGATTGTGGGTCAACTCCAGCAGCGCGGGCTGGTCAAACAGCCATCTGGCGCGTTCGCGCGGATCGTCGGGTACGGGTTGTTGCGGATAACCCATGAAGTACAACGAAAACGCCATGTCGGGGAAATCAAACTGTTGCAGTAGCGTCATGCCCAGAACATCCCGGTAGAACGGGATGGATTGCTCAGGGTCTTTGATGCGCAACATAGTCTGATTGAGGACAAAACCTTCGGTTTCACTTTGATTGGTCATACTGATGTGACTCGCTTGTGCTGGCTGATGCTCTAGTTAACGCAAGTCGATAGTGTCGCACAAGCCGATCAGGTATGGTGCAGAGAAACTGGCAAATCACCAATGGGAGAGTAGATGGCTTTTGCACCGTTTGACTTAACTGGCCGCGTTGCCCTCATTACAGGCGGCAACAGTGGCATTGGCCTGGGTATGGCGGAAGGCCTCGCCCAGTCTGGCGCTGAGGTCAGTATCTGGGGCACAAATCCGGACAAGAACGCTGCTGCACTGGAGCGACTGGCGGACATTGGTCCTAAGGTCAGCGCGCATATCTGT
This sequence comes from Pseudomonadota bacterium, assembly GCA_039196385.1. Classification (GTDB taxonomy): domain Bacteria; phylum Pseudomonadota; class Gammaproteobacteria; order Pseudomonadales; family Azotimanducaceae; genus UBA4421. The sequence goes on along the minus strand of JBCCUW010000023.1, from coordinate 836 downwards.
AACGTTGCGAATGAGCAGCAGGTGCAGGATTGTTTTGCGCGGGTACTGGCGGAGCACGGACGTGTGGATGGTTGTTTTGCCAACGCCGGTGTGGGCAGCCGCGGCACGCCGTTCGACAAAATGCAGGATGACGAATGGCAACACATTATGGGGGTAAATCAGACGGGAGTGTTTTATACGTTCCGCGAAGCAGCCCGGCACATGAAAGAGCGTGCACGCGCCGGTGATCCATTCGGGCGCTTGATCGGTACGGCGAGCCTGGCCGCGGTTTCCGGGCAAGCCAGGGGGCAACATTATGCCGCCGCCAAGGGTGGGCTGATTTCCATGATGAAAGCGCTGGCGGTGGAGTATGCGCGTTACGATGTCACGGCCCACACGATTCTACCGGGCTGGATTGATACCGATATGACGGAAGCAACGTTTGCTAATCCCAAATTTACGGAAAACGTGGGCAAACGGGTTCCAATGCGACGTTGGGGTGTGCCGGAAGATTTTGCCGCCATTGCGATCTACATTATGAGTACGGCCAGCAGTTATCACACAGCAGAAACGTTTCTGATCGACGGTGGCTACTATTCGTTCTGAAATTGTGCGGGCCCGCAGCTGCTTTGGTCTAGAAAGTTCGGTGCGTAAGTGGACGTGAGCGCGAGCCAAATCAGCCAGTCACGTGCGGCGCTGAGCGCCTGGTTGATGTTGGGACTGCTGATGCTGGCTTCCATTATCAGCTTTGTCGATCGCCAGGTGGTGGCGATTGTGGTGGAACCCATGAAAGCGGATCTGGCGATCACGGATAGTCAGATCGGATGGTTGTATGGGGTTTTTGCTTTGTTTTACGC
>JBCCUW010000022.1:0-18713 GCA_039196385.1 Pseudomonadota bacterium | reverse complement strand
TAATAACGACATCTGGCTGGGTCATAACGCTTCTCGCCTGAAAATTTGATGACCCAGGTTAGCAGAAGAGCAAAAGCCAACTCAATGTGAGCTCCGCGCTTTCAACACACCATCAAACCACGCGACTTAACGCCCGGCGAGCTGCCAGCGCCACTCTTTCACCTTCAGGATTGTTGCCGCAGGCATTATTAATCAACAGACCACCCACACACAGCGCAAGCATGGTGCGCGCCTGCTCAGCTGTCATGGCCCGCTCACCCGATGCTCCCCGAGTCAATTCGCTAACGACGTCAGCAACCGCTTGCGCATACGCGGCCTGCGCATCCGCATCAGCACGTACGGTATCCGCCGCCAGGGCAGACAGTGAGCAGCCCGCCACGACCGCCGCGCGGTTGCGCGGATCGAGATAGTCTTTCGCTACCTGAACGCCCTGCTTTTTTAAGTGGCGGGTGGCGAACCCGGGTCGTACGCGCAGACGTTCTACAAAGTCATGCGCACCGCGCAGCACCGCAGTAAATAAATTGGCCTTGGACGTGAAGTGCCCGTAGAACGCGCCACGGGTCAGGCCTGCAGCGGCACACAGGTCATCAATGCCAACACCGGTGTACCCATGTTTGCGAAACAACTCAGCGGCGGCACCAATCAGGGTTTTGCGCGAGGCAGCTTTGTGTTCCGGCGAATATCTGGCCATGACAGTCGACTCAACTTTTACTCAATTTAAGCAGGCTAATTAAATGTCGATCATCATGCAATTTTTTTGTATGATGACTAACATTCAATGGAAGAGGGAAAACAATGAGCCTGCAACTGCATCAATTTGCCTTTTCACATTTTAATGAGAAAGCGCGCTGGGCCCTGTCGTTTAAGCAGCTTGACCATGAGCGGATCGATTATCTGCCTGGGCCACATATGCGCGCGATCAAACAGATCTCGGGGCAGACGCAAACCCCGGTGTTACAGAGCGGGGCTCACTACATTCCCGGTTCAGCTGACATCATTGATTATCTCGAACAGACTTACCCGGAACCGGCGTTATATCCGCAAGACCCGGCAGCCCGAGAGGCAGCCCTGCAATTACAGCAGCATTGGGACACCGAGGTGGGACCTGCCGTACGATCCGTGGTGTTTTCCTCGCTGGTGAACAACGGCAATTACCTCGTCAGCATGTTTGCCAGCAGCAAGGGGCGGCTTAAACAACTGGCTTACCGCGCTACCCTGCCCCTCGCCCGGCCGCTGATCGCCAAAGGTAACGGCGTTGACGACCCGGCGAACGTTCGCCGTTGTTTTGTGGCGACTCAAGAGGCTTTGGATGATGTCGTCAGCGCAACTGCAGGCACTGGTTACATGGTTGGCGACAGCTTCTCAGTGGCCGACTTGACCGTGGCCGCACTGCTGGCGCCGATTGCTGACGTTGCACACCCAGATATGTGTCGACCCAAACCGATGCCTGCAGATTTCGCCGCCATTATCGGACAGTTCAGTGACCACCCGGGCGTGGCCTGGGTGAACTCAATTTACGCGCGCCACCGCTAAGCCTGCATCAAGCTGGCCGATAACAGTCTTACTGATCTTGTCCCTATTGACCCTGCCCGAGGGAATAACCGGGTTGGCCGTCAAAGTTATACAGATGTTCGGTCTTGACGATATCCACACCAGCCTCGTCCAGTTGGGTTAACAGCGCAAATATTTCACGGTTGGACAAGACTCCGGCAGCGGGTCGCGCGCTTGCTGACGTTGCGTTCGGCATCTTGTTCTCAGCCAACTTAAATCGACAGCGCCAGTGATCCGTGCAGTAGGTTTCCGGCGCGCCTTGCGGCCACACCTGCACACCCCGATTGGTAATCATGTGCAACGCCAGCGGCGAGTCGACTACCTGCAGGCGGCCCGCTAACGTTTCAGCAGCCGTACGGCTTTGCACAAATACATCCACGCCGACCAGTTCGCGCTTGTGTTCGGTGGCTGTGGCGCGTGGCGTTACCGCTAATCTGCGCCGCGGGTAATACGCCCGTCCGAGCTCCTGTGCCTGGCTGCCCAGACGCCGGATTACGGCATTGGCAAAAGCTTCAGTCCCGACGCAGGCTTTGCTGTGATGCGGGCTGTAGATGTCCTGGGTGTGAATACCGTCCTCGATCGTGCGCAACCACGCATCATGTATCAGCTCTGCTTTGTCACCTTGTCCAAGGTGGGCCAGCATTTTCACCGCGGAGAGCAACAGGCCGGATGGATTGGCAATGTTCTCACCGGCTATATCCGGCGCAGAACCGTGGATGGCTTCGAACACACTGATGGTTTCACCGATGTTTGCAGAAGGCGCCAAACCCACCGAGCCGGTGACTTCAGCAGCAATATCCGAAACGATGTCGCCATACAGGTTCGGGGTGACAATGACATCAAACGATTCCGGTTCGTTGGCCACCCGCGCCATGCCGATGTCGACAATCATGTGATCTGCTTCAACATCCGGATACTCCCGGGCGACATCATCAAAGACCTCATGAAACAGACCATCCGTCAGTTTCATGATGTTGTCTTTCGTCATGCAGGTCAGACGTTTGCGCTGACGTGTCATCACGTATTCAAATGCATAGCGGATAATACGCTCACATCCTGGCCTGGAGACCAGCTTGAGACACTGCACAACATCCTGGGTCTGCCGGTGTTCGATACCGGCATACAGGTCTTCTTCGTTCTCGCGAATAATGACCAGATCCACATCCGGGTGATGTGAGGGTACATAAGGCACGTAGGCCCGCACCGGACGCACGTTGGCAAACAACCCCAGGCTTTTTCGCAACGTGACGTTGAGGCTCTTCATGCCCGAGCCCTGGGGGGTGGTCATTGGACCCTTAAGCAGTACACCGCTGTCGCGAATGGCATCCCAGCTTGCTCCGGGTACACCCGAGGTCAATCCTTGTTGCCAACACTGCAGACCCATCTCTATGGGTTGAAAGCGCAGCGGCACATGCGCGGCATCCAGCACCTGCAAAGTTGCCGCAGTGATTTCAGGCCCTATGCCGTCCCCGGCAGCCACACTGATGGTCTGATCAGCCGCATTTTCAGCCGACCGGTCCAGCTGCTCACTTTTTTCCGCGTCCAGCTTCCACACGGGCTCAGCCATATCAGTGCACCTGTCGCTTGTACAGGCGCTCCTGCATGCGATTGTGCAGACGGTCCTGTAAGTGGGCCTTTTGCAGACGTTCGCGCTCTTGCGCTGGTGTACTGATTCTTACCGGGGTCAGAACCGCGCGACGGTTCAGCGTATAGAGGGTGAATCCCGATGCGGCAACAACAGCCGCAACAGCCAACAGGGGAAGCAATATCATGGTTAACATCGTACGTTACTCCGAGTCTCGTCTTTTCCAGTCTTTCTCTATCCTTGCGCAGCAGTATAGGAACCTACGAAGGCAGGGGAAATCTGGTTTAGATAGCCGCAAAGATCAGTTTTTTCGATGCTTGGATCGCGATGGTCAGGCTAAGGTTTGCCGTCAGCTTCTGCAGCCAGGGGTGGGACAGTTTTCAGGTAAGCAGCCATGGCCGCTCGGTCATCCGCCGAGAGCCTGGCCATGTTCTCTTGCACCGCAACCATGGTGCCGCCAAAAGAGTCGTAGTCCGGGTCAAATCCGGTTTCCAATGCAAAGGCAATGTCACCCGCAGCCCAGCTGCCGATACCGTCTTTGTGCGAGGTAATATTGGGAATACGCCCCTCCGGGGTGCCGTCAGCCCCCACCTCCAGGGCCGGTGCGCCACCCAGGTAGCGCTGCTGGCGCAAGCCCCCAAACTGGTTTCTAGGGGTGTGGCAAAAACCACAGTGGCCAGGACCTCTGACCAGGTATTGCCCGCGCTGCAATTGCGGGTCTGTTAACTGCGGCCAGGGTGCGTCGCTCAGGTAAACGTGTTTCCACAGGCCTATGCCGCGTCGGATGTTATAGGGAAACGCAATTTTACTGGCCGCCACCGGCGTGGCCACCGGCGGTAACGTTTGCAGATAACCTCTCAGATCGAGCAAATCCTGCACCGTCATGTACTGGTAATACTCGTAGGGAAACGCCGGATAGTAATGTTTCCCGCTGGGTGACACGCCATCCTGCATAGCACGCACAAAGTCCAGGTCGGTCCAGGCACCGATGCCAAATTCCGGATCGGGCGAGATGTTCGGCACGGCGAACACACCAAAGGGCGTGTCCAACTCCAGGCCGCCGCCGAGCAGCAGTTTTTGCTCGCCATCGCTATCTTCAGCCGCATGACAGGATGCACAGCCGCCGGCCCAGAACATGGTTTCACCATTGGTCAGATCAACGGTCGCCACTTGGTCGGGCAACGCTGTGCGCACCTGCGGCGCAGTGGCCAGGTAACTGCCCGCCACCACCAACACCGCCAGCACCCACAGCACCACCCAGCGGCGACGCATCAACATGGGTCAGACACTCTGAGCCCGCGACTTAAAGTGCCGCAGCCTTAGTCTTCCGGCACGCGGTAGCCTTCATGACAACCCTGACAGGCACCACCCAGGGCGCGCATATTGGCGCGGACCGCATCCAGGCCGTTACCGGCGTTGGCCGCCATATCGGTAATGGCGGTTGTCATGGCTTGCGCTTTTTCGCCAATATCTGAACCCTCAGCCCAGGCCTCTGCTTTGGCCCGGGTGACACCGGCCAGACCTGGTGCGCTGGCATCGGAACCCGGCGGCCACATGGCCCGGTTATCCATCTGGTTGGCCAACTTCAGGTTATTGGCGGCAATCTGCGCCATCTCCGCCTCATATGGCATATTGCCGCGCGCCATGGCGCCGAGGATACCAATATTGAAACCGTAAAGACTCATGTGCGCCTGTCGCGCTTTGATCTGTGCCTCAAACGGCACTTCGTCTTCAGCCATCACCGGAGTGATCAGCAGACTAAACAAACAAGCCGTCATTACCTTCTTCATTTAAATTCCCCTTCTAAATGATGTGCAAGTGCGCCCCATCATATAACAAATCGCAATCAGGGCTAGCCCTGTCTCTAAGCCAATAGGAGGCAAAAGGAGGCGAAAAAACGCCTGAAAAGAGAAGCAAAAAGAAACAACGCACATTCACAGATCGTTGACACGATCTGTGCCTAAATGACGGGATGAATAGATCACTGTCCGCACCACCCCCCACCGCCCTGCTGAACGAAGCACTGACCCCGCTGCAGTTTTCTCTGTTGCTGTTACAGAGCCCGGCACTGGCCATGGCGCCCCGCGGCCGTGGCGAACGCGTATTAGTGTATCCGGGATTCGGTGCCGGCAATACGTCCACCATTGTGTTGCGTAACTATTTGAACTTTCTCGGCTACCGAGCGCAAGGCTGGTCGCTCGGCAACAATGATGGGGATGTGCTGAACATTCTGGAGCAGCTGAAAGCGGAGCTGCAGGCACAAGATCTGTCTGAGCCGGTGAACCTGGTGGGATGGAGTCTGGGCGGTTATCTGGCCCGCGAAGTGGCCCGGGACTGTCCCGACCTGATTAAGCGGGTGATTACGCTGGGCAGCCCGGTCGTGGGTGGCCCCAAGTACACCGCAGTCGCGAGTACTTTTGCGAGCCGGGGTCAATCCCTGGATGAGATTGAACGACTGGTGGACGAGCGTTACACAAACCCGCTGCAAGTCCCGGTTACCGCCATTTATTCAAAAGCTGATGGCGTTGTGGCCTGGCAGGCCTGCATTGACGACCGTAGCCCCAACGTTGAACATGTGGAAATATTCAGCTCGCACACAGGTCTGGGTTTTTCACCCCAGGCGTTGCGCATTCTGGCCGACCGATTGGCATTGACCGAGACAGCAAATGGCGGATAACCAGCCAGAAAAACAGAACAAAACCGGTGACGCAGACACCGTCGAGGTAGCGCTATTCCCGATCCCTGATGTAGTAGCCTTCCCAGGTACAGCACTCCCCTTACACGTCTTTGAACCCCGCTATCGTCAGCTTGTGCACGACTGCGTCAGGGATCAGCGGATGGTCGGTGTGAGCCATGTTGTTAAAGCCATCCACAAACCCAATCAGAGCGGCACACAGACGCCGGAAGAGATGCTGAGTTCCAACCAGACCACTTACAAACCTCGGCAGATCTTTTCAGCCGGCCAGTGTGAGGTGTTGCAAACCCTGGACGACGGCCGCCTGCTGGCAAAAATCAATGTCAGCCAACGGCTGGCGCTGTTGGACGACGTTCAGTCGCTACCCTACCGTATTGTGCGTTGCAGTCCGGTACAGGACGAAGCCTCTTCTGCCACGTTAGTGCAGGACCAAGCGCTCATGCAATCGATCAACGAGCGCTTGATCGAAATTGTCAAACCGCAGAGCGCGGAGCTGGCAGAAAAGCTGGACTCGCCTGCGTGGATGGGTCTGCAACCCGCTCAATACAGTTTTCAGATTTTCGAGTTTTTGCGTTTCGATGCTGACGTCATGCAGCAGATACTGGAAATGCAGAACGTCAATGCCCGCCTGGAGACCATCTGGTCTCTACTGCGCCAGCGATAAGCGCAGTGCCGCACTTAATAGACAGGCGCCGCTGAACAGATGCCTGAAGGGCCGGAGATTCGCCGCGCAGCCATGCGCCTGGATAAAGTTCTGCACGGTCAGTTACTGGATGAGGTGTACTTCGGGCAATCGCATTTGCAGCGTCACGCTCAGCTGCTGGAAGGCACGCGGGTGGCGTTTGTCACCTCGCGCAGCAAAGCCATTCTTACCCATTTCGACAATGATCTGAGCCTGTACTCCCACAACCAGCTGTACGGCCGCTGGTATATCACCCGCCGGCACCGTTGGCCGACAACCAACCGCACGCTGCGGGTTGCTCTGCACACCCGTGATCACAGCGCCCTGCTGTACAGTGCATCAGATATCGAGCTGTTGGACCCGCCAGGGGTGGCTGCTCATCCCTATCTGCAACGGCTGGGACCGGACGCGCTGGATGCGTCGGTGACATGGCGGGACGTTGCCGCCCGTCTGCGCGACCCACAATTCAAGCGTCGCGCGCTAGCCGCGCTTTATCTGGATCAGGGGTTTGTTGCCGGTATCGGCAACTACCTGCGCTCAGAGATTCTGTTTACAGCCGGGGTAGAACCATCGCGCAAAGCACAATCACTGTCCCGTGGACAAGTTGGCGGTTTGGCCCGGGCCACCCTGGACATCACTCGGCGCGCATTGGCTACCGCGGGTGTCACAAACCCGTCCACCCGCGTGAAAGCGCTGCAGAAACAAGGTTTGAAACGCGAAGCTTATCGCTTTGCCGTGTTCGGACGCGACCAACAACCCTGTTATGTCTGCGGTAGCGCAATTCGCCGTATCACAATGAGTTCGCGGCGTCTGTATTACTGCCCGAGCTGCCAGAGTTAATCAACCCAGAATTTCACGCAAGCGCGCCAGGCCATCGTGATCCAGCGCCGCCTGGGCATGCCGCGAGGCCATGGTCGCCACCAGCTCCACCCCACGCGCATTACTCAGGTCCATGCCACCACCCAACAGGATGGGCGTGGCAATGCCACCCATCAGATGGGCCAGGGCATAGTCTTCGCGGCACTGAGCCAACGTGTACCCCTGCACACCTTGCGCTGACAATGCATCGTGATAGTTCTGCACCAGGCTGTCTTCATGCGCCTGACGGAGCTCAGTCGTCATCGACCCACCCAGTATGTACGCCAGATCATAAGCCCCCGGACCACGTCCAATACCTTGCCAGTCCAGCACCGTGACCTCTCCCCCGGCTTTGCCGAACAGCAGATTTTCAACCCGATAATCCTGATGCACCAGAGTCCAGGGACTGCGCGATGCCAGGACCTGATTGATGCGCAGATAGTTACCGGTAAAGGCGGTAAACAGCGCTAATCCGTCAGTTGACAGATAGTCAGCAAATCCTGCGGTGAAGGCCGGCAACAGGCCGGGCAAGGTTTCATCGACAAACTGGATCCGTGGTCCGGTCATGGCGGGGATCCATTCCATGGTGGGATTTTGCACATCGTCCCACCATGTGGCATGGATACTGGCCAGAACCTCAACCGCCGCCCGAGCCTGCGCGACAGACATACCCACCTGTTGGTCAACCATACTGGCGGCGCTGAGATCTTCCATGACAATCACAAACTCCGCCGTACCACTGTGGATCTGCGCCAGATAGATACGCGGCATACCCACCTGGGCGCGCGGCGCTAACTCGTTATAAAAACGCACCTCAGCTTCGAACATCCCCAAAGCCACACCCTGGGCGCGATTCTCGGGATAAGACGACGGCAGTTTAACCACAACACTGGCTGGTGCGCGCTCGTTGGGCGCATCGTCATAAACTAATTCCAGGCGGTAAATGTCACCCATGATGCCAACACCCTGGCCAATCTGGGTGACTGTAAAGTCACTCACTGGGCCGCCTAAAACGGTGCCCAGCCAGGTGTTGCCCACCTCTTCAATCTTTGTCGGTATATCCACCATCTACCTTCGGGCCGCTGTTGCAAACTCTTCCATCTTATCCTAACCGGCGCCCAACCTGCGATTCAGCGGGAGTTTATCCACCACTCAGTTGCGCGCTTTCCAAGCGCATGATGCAATCACGATATGAATAACCCCGCTGCATTGCCCTGGTACAACCTCCCGCAGACACGCCCAACGCTGGACGCTATGTGGGAGATGATCAGGGGTTTGCTGACTGCTCAGGGTTACGCTGCCCTGCCCGAGCGGTTGAGTCACGCGCTGCCTTATCAGACACAGTGGTCTAATCCACAAACTTTGCTGAGCCAGTGCTGTGGCCTGGATCTGGCGTTCCCGCACAGCCGCTCGATTGAACCCGTGGCGGTGCCGGTCATGGGCTGTCTGGACTCTGCCCCGGGCACCTATTACAGCGTGATTATCAAGCGCGCGCACGGCCAAGTGCCGACCCGGCTGAAGGTTGCCGTGAACAGCAAACACTCTCACTCCGGCCACACCAATTTGTACGCCTGGCTACACCGCGAAGGTCTGGTCGCCGACGCGATGATGGACACAGGTTCACACCAGGCCAGCAGCGAGGCTGTCCGCAGCGGTTTCGCAGACCTGGCGGCCATCGATGCATATACGTGGCAGTACCTCAATCAAGCTGATCTGGGGGTAGCCGCCGTGAGCCAGTCAGCGCTGGCGCCACCTTTTGTGACGGGTGTGGCATCACCCATCAAATCACAGGATTTATATGCAGCGCTCGACCAGGCCGTGCACACATTGGGTAGGCAGATTGGTTGGACTGGACTGCGCAAATGTTCCCGCGCTGACTACGAGCCAATAGCCCGGCTGGCTGCAACACTGACTGTTGACGAGGAGCATCAGGCGGCTGTTAACCAAGGTCCGTAACGAAGCAAACCCAGGCCTAAAGCTGATGCTGCGACAGAAACGCTAGAATGCCTTCATTAAAAACCTTCGGCTGATCCATGTTCGCGGCATGTCCGGCATCTGCAATCACGAGTTTCACAGCGCCGGGAATTTTGTGCGCCATATAGTCTGAGGCGGCCAGAAAGGGTTCATCCTGTTCCCCCACCACGACCAGCGCGGGCACGTTAATCTGCGGCAGCGAGTTGATCACCCGCGCGTTTTCCTGGGTCAGCATATTGCGCGCTGCGTAGACCAGGCCGTTGATGTCTTTGTGTTGAGCAGAAGACCGCTCAGCGCTGCCACCCTCCAGTGCCGCTTCACCCAAAGACTCGATTTCCTCAGCACGTTGCAGCGCCGTCTGATTCCAGGCAGCCCGGCCCGCGTCTTGTTTGTAGCCGGGGCCACAGTCGATGATCAACAGACCACGGACCCGCTCGGGGTAGGTGGCATGAAAGGCCAGCGACATATAGCCGCCGAGTGACAAACCACCCACGACGGCATCAGCAAAACCAAGCTCATCGAGTAAAGCGGCCATATCCGCAACGGTCAGCGCTTCCGAGTAAAGACTGTCATCCGGTGGCGAGTCGCTCTGCCCGTGACCACGCATATCCCAGAGAATCAGCGTGTGTGCGGCACTCAACGCATCAATCTGGTCCTGCCACATCTGCGCTGTAGCAGAAAAGCCATGCGTGAGCAGCAAGGCGGGACCTGAGCCATAAGTCTGGTAATGAATCTGTACGCCATCGCGATCAAGACTGGGCATGTTGTGCTCACAGCAGTGTTAAGGGCTGCCATGCTGCGTTATTCAGGAAGCAATCTCAACCATCGGGGTGGCATCCAGTGCTGCGGGTAGCGCAGCCACATATTGCTCAACGTCCTGCAGCAGGCCCATGCTGACCCGCGACCACTGAGTATAGTCCTGATAAATGCCGCGGATCAGAACGTTGCGTTCCGCCATGGCCACACGGAAATCTTCTGCGCTGCGCTGACCGAGGTCCACAAACACAAAGTTTGTGCTGGATGGCAGGGCTGCCAGTCCATTGGCCTTAAGCCCGGCCATGATCATCTCCCGGGCTTCGACCACTTTTGACTTGGAGTTAGCCAGAAAGATGTCGTCGTTGTAGCTGGCCACCGCCGCGGCGACCCCGGCCTGATTCAGCGAATAGTTACCCAACGCAAAATCTGCCACTTCCGCAATGCGCTCCGGGTTGGCAATCAGATAACCCACCCGCATTCCAGCCAAACCGTATATTTTTGAGAACGTCCGCGCGACAATGACATCATATCCCGCCTTAACCAACGGAATCATTGTGTTTTTTTCCGGTTCGTCAGTCAGCTCGTTATAGGCCTCATCCAACAACACCGTCGCCTTGCGCGAAGCGCGTTGCGTAAAGGCGCGCAAAGTCTCAGCATCAAGCACCATACCAGTTGGATTATTGGGATTGGTGATCTGCACCAGGGCCACATCATCAGTGATGGCGTCTTCCATCGCAGCCAGATTGATGGCGAGGTCAGCAGTTTTCGCCAGGCGTTTGATTTCACCACCCTGACGGACACCCATTTTTGCCGTTGTATCCCAGAACAGATCCGGACCAATAATGTTACCGCGCCGCGCAGCTGCCTGCGCAACGTAGGTCAATGCCCCGCTTGATCCAGAGCTCAGCAGGATATGATCAGTCGTTACGCCATGCCGTTCAGCAATCATCGCCTTCAGCCGTGTGACAGACTCGCCAACGTAATAAGCCCCTTTACGCATGGCCTGATCCATCGCCTGCATGGCACCAGGGCTGGGACCGTAAGGGTTTTCGTTTGCATTCAGTTTTGCAATCCCCGGCAGAGGGCCATACGCCGGTGCGTTGTGACTGGCCGTCGACAGTGCGATGGCCGGTGCCAGCAGACCCGAGCCGACAGTCAACGAGGTACCGGTAAGGAACGCGCGCCGGTTAAACGCTGGTGGTGGTTTTGACGGTGACATACACAGGCTCCTTCTTATTGGGGTGCTGAGTTATTGCGGTGTTGAGTTATTGCGGTGCTCGTTATTGCGTTAGACGGACGGCCATCAGGTGTGCATGGATTTGTAAAACATGGAAGCAGACACCAGCACCAGATAAACACCAAACATACGCTTCAGATGTTGCTCATCCAGACTGTGGGCCCAGCGTGCCCCGATCGGTGCGGTGAATATCGATGCGGAACAGATCACCAGCAGCGCTGGCAGATTGATATAGCCAATGGAACCCATGGGCAGGTCTGGCTGCTTCAAGCCCAACATCGCAAAACCGATGGCGCCAGGCAGCGCAATAATAAAACCTACTCCAGCTGCCGTTGCCACAGCCTGATGTACAGAACGGTTGCACAACACCATCGTCATCACGGTCACCGTGCCGCCACCAATCCCCAGCAGTGCAGAAAAACCACCCAGGGCAGACGCCAGGCTGGCGCGTCCGAGACCGGTCGGCATGGCCAGATTTCTCGATGGATTGGCAAACAAATCCGGAAACAGAAAGTAGATTGAATACAGCAGCACACCTACGGCAAAAATCAGAAGGAGTTGTTGACCACTGGTCAGCGATGCAATCAGTAAACCCACAGAAACGCCCAACACCAACCAGATCGCCCAGCTTCTGAGTGTTTGAAAATCTACCGCATCGTGGGCCCGATGCGCCTGCACCGACCGCGCTGAAGACACCACAATGGAGGCCAGCGATGTACCGATGGCCACATAAATCAAATCGCTGGTGGTCTCACCGACAAGAGAAAATACGGTGATCAATGCGGGGACCACCACAAATCCGCCACCATTACCAAACAGGCCAGCGGTGATGCCGGCAAAAGCACCCGCGCAGCCCAGCAGTGCCAGTAATAAGAGCATTTCCGCGCCCATATCAGACGCCTATCGCAAATTTAATGGTGGTTCTCCAAAGGGCAGACGTACCGCCTCAATGGATGCGCTTCAAAAAACGTGCCACCGCGTGCACAGCGCGGCATCAGGGTTTGCAACGCGGGCAGGCCCGTCTGCCGCACAAAATCAGTGCATCAACGCCTTGGTATGAGGCAGTGCCCGCTCTATTGCAGACCGGTCCGCCCGCGTATTTCGAATTTCGAGCTGAGCGGGCTCGCGCTCGGGCATATTGTGCATAATCAGCAGCGCAGGTGTTGTCATGTGCTCAAGATCCGGGTGTGCACGGATATCTGCCAGGGTCGAGTGGAGACACATTTCGTCAATCCGGGTCGCCCGCGCCACTACCGAAAACCTCGTCAGCGGGTCTACGTTTCGTTCGAGAAGTGCAGTGACCAGGTCGTCGAGTACAGAAAAGCCCATGTAAAAAACCACTGTCTGACCCGACCGCGTGACCAGTTGCCAGTCCACATCGAGTACCCCTTCACGGCGATGCGCGGTGACAAAGGTAACAGCTTGCGCGCAATCCCGGTGTGTCAGGGGTAGCCCTATGCTGGCGGCGGCACCAGTGGCAGCAGTAATCCCGGGGACAACTTCACAATCGATACCCGCCGCGTCCAAAGCTGCCAGTTCCTCGCCACCACGTCCGAAAATAAAGGGGTCACCGCCTTTCAGCCTGACCACCCGCAAACCCTGCCTGGCTTTGTTAATCAAAATGTCGTTGATGGCCGGCTGCGTCATAGCATGCAGGTGTTTACGCTTGCCCGCATAAATCAATTCACAGTCACGTGGAACCAGATCCAACACACCGGAATTAGCCAGCCGGTCGTAGACGACAACATCTGCAGCTGACAGATAACGAGATGCTTTAACGGTCAGCAGATCAGGATCTCCCGGTCCAGCACCCACCAGATATACACAACCACGCTGCATACTTTTTTTCATCATCCCGGTTAACCTTGTGCAGAGACCGCACGGGGCACACTTTGTGCCAGCAGCGCATTAAGCTCGGGCACACAGGACCCGCAATTGGTACCACACAACAGCTGTTTACCCAACTCTTCCACCGACGCGGCGCCGCAATCAATCTGCGCACGAATCGCGGCCTCACGCACTTCGAAACACGTACAGATAACCGCTGATACATCCTGTTGGGATGTAGTCACTGTCGCGAGCTTCTGCCAATCCGCCAGCTCAGTGTCCAGTTGCTTCTGTATGTGACTCAGCGCAGGTAACGTCTCCAGATCACCGCTCGCAAACAGCAACCATTGTGTGTGGCCAGCGCGACGACCCAGTATGCGGTCATTGTCAAAGCTATCGGTATAGGTCACACAATCGCCCCGTTCCAGCAGGGGCAACAACATCGACAAATCGTCCAGCGCAATTTCATACTGCCAGCCTTGCGCCACCGGAGCAGTCGCCCAATAAGTCATTCCTTGCAGTGTCTGCAACTGTTCAACATCCAGCGCACGCCTGCTCAACAGGCGTACCCAGCGACCTGCAACAAGCGGCTGGCATTCAACCACCGCATGTTTACTTTCCGGCTGGCCCGAGAGCGGGTCCGTCGCTGCAGCGACCATCTGGCTTACCGTGGCATGCGAGGCAAACCGCTCGTGCCAATGAATGGGCGCAAACAGCACACCGGGCTGTGTGTCTTCGGTGACCAGCGCGCGCAGACGCAGCACGCCCAGGGTATTGTTCAATTGCACCAGAGCGCCGTCAGTAATGGCACGCTGCTGCGCATCCTGCGGATGGATATGCAGGCGGGGGGCGTCAGTGTGGTTAAAAAGTTTCGCAGTCACACCAGTGCGCGTCATGGTATGCCATTGATCGCGCGTGCGCCCGGTATTGAGGATCAAAGGACTGTCGGAACTGGTCTGCTGCTCAGGTGGGCGCAAGGTTACGCTGATCATTCTGGCCCTGCCATTTGTTGTCGCAAACCGACCATTGGCAAAAGGTCGCTGTGCGGCGGGCCAGTACGTGGGTTGCAACTGTTCGTATTCAGTCGGCGAGAGAGTCGCTAGATGCGACAGGTCAAGCAACCGCTCTCCTTGATTTTCGAACGCGGTCAAACGCGCATGCTCCGCAAAGATCTCGCTCGGAGCGGTATAAGCAAAAGCTTCCGCAAACCCCATTTTTGCCGCCACCTCACAGACAATGCGCCAATCTTCCCGGGCCTGTGCAAAAGGCTCGGTCAGGCGTCGCTGGCGGGAGATGCAGCGCTCAGAATTAGTTACTGTGCCTTCCTTTTCACCCCAACCCTGTGCAGGTAACAGGACATCAGCACAAGCGTTTGTGGCTGTATCGCGTATACAGTCTGACACGACAACAAACGGACAGTCAGTCAGTGCCTGGTTCACCTGGTTTGCATCCGGCAGGCTGACTACCGGATTGGTTCCCATGATCCAGATCGCCTTGATCTCGCCCCTGGCGATTGCGTCAAACATCTCAACCGCTTTTAATCCGGGCGCCTGTGCCATGGCGGGGGCGCGCCAGAACCGCCCCACCCGGTCGACATGGGTGGGATCAAAGTCCATGTGCGCCGCCAACTGATTGGCCATGCCGCCCACTTCGCGACCGCCCATGGCGTTGGGTTGCCCGGTGATGGAAAACGGCCCTTGGCCAGGCGCACCAATACGACCGGTCAAGAGATGGCAATTGATGATCGCGTTGGCTTTGTCAGTACCGCTGGTGGACTGATTGATGCCTTGGGAATACATGGTCACCGTAAGGCGATGCTCGGCAAACAGCGCGTAAAATTCTAGTAGCTGTTCCTGGGTCAGCCCGGTCAGGCCCGCAACCTGGTCCAGTTCCAGCCTGGCCGCCGCAAGCGCTTCGCCGCCCCCTTCGGTACAGGTTGTAACAAAGTCGCGGTCTACGACGTCCGTATCATGTAGATAGGTGAGCAGACCATTAAAAAGTGCAGCATCCGATCCCGGTCTGAGCGGCAGGTGCAGATCGGCGATGTCACACGTACTGGTGCGTCGCGGATCAATCACTGCCACCTTGGTCCCGCGCGTCTGTTTCGCCCGCACAATGCGTTGATACAGCACCGGGTGGGTCCAGGCCGCGTTGGACCCTGCCAGGACCAGCAGGTCACACTGCTCAAGATCAGTGTAACTGCAAGGCACTACGTCTTCACCAAAGGCGCGTTTATGGGCAACCACAGCAGAGGCCATACACAGACGTGAGTTGGTATCTACGTTTGCACCACCAATAAACCCTTTCATCAACTTGTTGGCAACGTAGTAGTCTTCGGTAAGCAGCTGACCCGATAAGTAAAACGCAACCGATTCCGGACCATGTTCAGCAATGGTGCGGCGCAGTTGCGCCGCCACATGATCCGTTGCTTGCGCCCAAGTTACCGGCGCCCCGTTTATTTCGGGTTCTGCCAGGCGACCGGTAGGCACCATGGTTTCAGCCAGATGGGTGCCTTTAATGCACAGTTTGCCCAGATTAGCGGGGTGGTCTTTGTCGCCACTGATCTGGATAGTATTGAGTTTATCCCGACGCGCTTGCACCCCACAGCCTACCCCGCAATACGGACAAGTTGTGCAAGTGCCATCCAGCTCTCCCCCTGACCCGTTCATTGGCTAATCAAGCTCCAGCGCAATCGAACCCGCTTCCAGTACAACCGTATAAACTTTGATCGCAACATCGGGGTTTTCGATGCAGACACCCGTACGCAGACTGAAGTGCTGTTTATACAGAGGTGACGCCACCACCGGTTCACCGGCTATATCACCGATAATTCCCCGGGACAGCACGTTGGCTTTACCAATCGGATCATAGTTACTGACCGCGTATATCTCAGGATCGCCGCCGGGTAAATAAAACAGCGCAATCTGTTCGCCAGCGCAGAACACTGCAACTCCGGATTGCGCGACAAGATCGTTAACCTGACAGAGTACCTGCCGTTGCTGATCCACCATCAACTCCGATTTAATGGGATTGTTCATGCTTTGCTAACCAGGGCTGCCAGCTCAGATTCGTTGGCCGGTCGCTTCTGCTCCCGCTCCCGCACAAAAATGACCTGTGGATCCGCCGCCTCGGTATTAACAAATTGCCGAAAACGTTTGAGTTTTTCCGGATCTTCAATCGTAGTTTTCCACTCGCACTGATAAGTGCCCACCACGGTCGCCATCTGGCTCTCAAGCTCGGCTGCAATACCCAGACTGTCCTCAATCACCACCTGCTGCAGATATGTCAGACCACCTTCCAGGGATTCCATCCACACCGAAGTTCGTTGCAAACGGTCCGCCGTACGCACGTAAAAAGAAAGAATACGATCGATATATTGAATCAACGTCACGTCATCGATGTCCGTCGCAAACAACTCTGCGTGTCGCGGTCGCATGCCGCCATTACCGCCAACAAACAGATTCCACCCCTGCTCCGTGGCGATTACGCCAATATCTTTGCTTTGCGCTTCAGCGCATTCGCGCGTGCAACCCGATACCGCAAACTTGAGTTTGTGTGGGGAACGCAAGCCTTTGTAGCGATTCTCCAGCAGCAGCGCCATGGCCACCGAATCCAGCACACCATATCGACACCAGGTACAGCCTACGCAGGACTTCACCGTGCGTAGAGACTTGCCGTATGCGTGACCGGTTTCAAAGCCGGCGTCAATCAGAGCTTTCCAGATCAGTGGAAGTTCATGCATGTGCGCACCGAATAGATCTATACGCTGGCCGCCGGTGATTTTGGTATACAGATAGTACTGTTTAGCTACCTCGCAATTGGCGATCAGTTTGTCAGGGGTAATTTCGCCACCCGGAATACGCGGCACAACCGAATAGGTGCCGTTCTTCTGCATGTTTGCCAGCATGTGATCGTTGGTATCCTGGAGGCCAACGTGAGAATCCGACAGCACATAATCATTGTATAGCGAGGCAAAAATGGAGGCTGCTGCAGGCTTGCAGATGTCACAACCCAAACCCCGGCCATGCCTGGCCAATAGGGTCGGCATATCGCGTATTTCTTCCACCTGACAGATATGAAACAACTCCTGCCGGGTATACGAAAAGTGCTCGCAGATAGAGTTATCCACGGCAATGCCCATGGCTTCCAACTGATCGTCAAACACCGACTTCAGCAACGTGGCGCACCCACCGCAGCCGGTACTCGCCTTGGTGATCGACTTAAGCTCACCAAGATTCTGACAACCGCCGACAACCTGATTAACTATCTCACCCTTGGTCACGTTATGGCATGAACAGATGGCTGCACTGTCTGGCAGCAGATCCGCACCCAGTGCAGCAGCACCGCCGTGATCGGGGAGGATCAGGCTCTCCGGATTTTCCGGTACGTCCAGTTCGTTGAGGAAATACTGCAGCAGTTGGTCATATCCTTCACTGCTGCCCACCAGTACCGCGCCCACAACCTTGCTGCCGTCGGCAGATAGATTCATGCGGCGGTAAATGTGTTGCACCGGATCTGCGTAAGTGAACGATAGCACCCCTTCACCCTGGCCATGCGCATCACCAATGGAGCCCACTTCAACACCCAGAAGTTTGAGTTTGGTGCTCATATCAGCGCCCACAAATGCACCGGTACCCTCGGCGACCCTCTCCGCAGCGACCTCGGCCATGCGATAGCCCGGTGCAACCAGGCCAAAAATGCGATTGTCATACAAAGCGCATTCACCGATAGCAAAAATATCGGCATCAGTTGTGCAGCAGTCTTCACCCACGACAATGCCCCCGCGCGGGCCAACTTCCAGACCGGCGTCTCGCGCCAGACCATCGTTAGGACGTATCCCCGCCGAAAACACAATCATGTCGGTGGTCAGTGAATCACCGTCGGCAAATGCCATGGTGAGTCCCTGGGGGCTTGAAGATATCGTTTGCGTGGCTTTTTCTGTGTGGACCGTGACATCAAGGCCTTCGATATGCTGACGCAGCGTTGCGGACCCATCCGGATCAAGCTGCACACCCATCAGCCCCGGGGCAAACTCTACAACGTGCGTTTCCAGACCAAGATTTTTCAACGCATTGGCACATTCCAGTCCCAGCAAACCACCGCCAACAACCACGCCACGGGTTGCGCTAATCGATGCCTGCTTGATTGCATCCAGATCCTCGAGGGTTCGATAGACAAAACAGCCAGGCAGATCGCTGCCGGGAATGGGCGGCACAAAAGGGTAAGACCCCGTTGCCAACACCAGACGGTCGTAATTGAACGTTGCGCCTGATGTTGTGCGCACTTGTTTCGCTGATGGACTGATAGACTGCACCGGATCACCATAGTGTGCGGTAACACCCATATCCGCGTATTCGCCATCTTGCACAAGAGAAAGTTCACCAGCGGATTTACCATCAAATATCTCTGACAGATGGACTCTGTCGTATGCCGCGCACGGCTCTTCCCCCAATACCGTAATTTCCAGATGGGGTGCCCGGGTTGCCAGACTCACAACAAAGTGGTGTCCCACCATGCCGTTGCCGATCACCACAATTTGTTCTCTTTT
>JBCCUW010000021.1:0-18922 GCA_039196385.1 Pseudomonadota bacterium | reverse complement strand
GTCTCAGGATAGCGCCTGCTGTTGCAGTTCCAGCAACTGACTGGTGCCCAGTTCTGCAAGCGCTATTAGACTACTCAGCTCACCAGCTGAAAATGGCGCAGCTTCAGCGGTACCCTGAATTTCAATAAAACCGCCAGAACTCACGCGCACAACATTCATATCTGTCTCCGCATTGGAGTCTTCTGCATAGTCAAGATCCAACACCGGTTCGCCCTGATAAATACCTACAGACACAGATGCCACAAACTCTTTGAACGCCCCCTGAACAGGCAAAGTACTGATTGCATCCGCCAGAGCCACGGCAGCCCCGGTAATGGACGCCGTGCGTGTACCCCCGTCCGCCTGCAGCACATCACAGTCCAACCGGATAGTGCGTTCACCCAGCGCCTGCATATCTACCATCGCCCGCAACGACCGGCCAATAAGACGCTGAATCTCTACAGTTCTACCGCTTTGCTTCCCGCGCGCTGCCTCACGGTCATTGCGGGTGTGGGTACTACCCGGCAACATGCCATATTCGGCGGTTACCCAACCCGTGCCTTTGCCGCGCAGAAAGCCCGGCACTGAATCTTCCACTGCCGCAGTGCACAGCACCCTGGTATCACCAAATTCCACCAGCACAGATCCCGCTGCGTGCTTAGTAAAACTGCGGGTAAATTTAACCGCCCGCATCTCATCTGCGGCTCGACCGCTCGGTCGCATAGAAACTCCTGATCGTGTTTAAAATTTGGCCACATTATAGGGACACAGGTTAGAATCGCACGGACCAATACCATAACAAGCGCCAACTGATGACTCTGATTCCGCGACGGGAGGTCGTGCCAGCATGATCTACAGCATGACCGCCTTCGCCCGCGCCACGTTTGACGCACACGGCTGCCAGTTGATCTGGGAGCTGAAATCCGTCAACCACCGTTACCTTGAAACCAGTTTCCGTGTCCCTGACGCGCTCCGGGTCATTGAACACCCGCTGCGCGAATTGGCGCGCAAGCACCTTAAACGCGGCAAGCTGGACTGCACGCTGAAAGTCGAAAAAGTGGGCGGCCAGGGTGGCATCTCGATCAATCGCGAAGTGTTGCTGCAACTGCTGGCTGCTATTGAGCAGGTGCGTCGTGACGCTCCGGAGATCAGCTCTATCAGCCCGATCGATTTGTTGCGCTGGCCCGGTGTGCTGGATGACACCCCCACCGAAGACCAGGCCATTGTGCGCTCCGCAAAAGACCTGTTTGAACAGGCGCTGACTGATCTGATCGAGTCTCGACGCAGGGAAGGCGCCGCGTTGTTCAACACGATTGCTTCGCGCCTCGATGATATTGACGCGCTGACCGGGCAGTTGAAGCCATTAGCAGCGGAGCTGCCCAGGCAACAGAAACAAAAACTGCAGCAGAAACTCAACGAACTCACGGTTAGTGTTGACAGCGACCGCCTGGAACAGGAGGTCGCCCTGCTCGCCCAGAAAGCTGATGTGGCGGAAGAGCTGGACCGACTCACAATTCACGTGGAGGAAGCCCGCAGCCATATTAACGGCCATGGGCCCCACGGCCGCCGCCTGGATTTTCTCACCCAGGAACTGAACCGGGAAGCCAACACGCTGGGCGCAAAGTCAGTCGTACCGGAAACCTCTCAGCGCGCCGTAGACCTGAAGGTGTTGATCGAACAGATCCGCGAACAGGTGCAGAACATAGAATGAGCACCGGAAGCAGTACGGGCACGCTGATCCTGGTATCTGCGCCCTCTGGTGCAGGCAAAACCAGCCTGGTTGCAGCCGCTCTGGAGGCCGACAGCAACCTGGTTGTATCTGTCTCTTACACCACCCGCAGCCGCCGCGACGGGGAGCAGGACGGGGTGAACTACCACTTTGTCGATAACCCCAGCTTTCAGGCGATGATTCAGGATGGCGCCTTTCTCGAGTACGCGCAGGTTTTTGGTCACTACTACGGCACTGCTATGGCCAGCGTCGACGCTTTACGCTCAGCCGGCCGTGATGTCATTCTCGAGATTGACTGGCAGGGCGCCGCACAGGTGCGCAAACAGCGGCCAGATGCCCTGTCGATTTTTATCATGCCGCCATCAGAAGAACATCTGGAGCAACGCCTGCGGGATCGCGGCAAAGACAGTGCGGCAAGTATCGAAACCCGCCTGGCTGAAGCGCGCCTGGACATGTCCAAGGCTGACCAGTTTCAATACATCGTCGTTAACGATCAGTTCAGCTCGGCGCTGGCAGACATCCTGGCCATCGTCCAGGCGCGTCGATTGCAAAGTGCGCAGCAGTTAGCGGCCAATCCGGTGGTGAAGAAGCTGGTCCAGGCAGACACTGACTGACCTGCTGCCCAGGATTCAGCGTGGCGCAGTTACACACGCACGGCTTGCCACAGCGCCCCGTCACCGGTAGACTGGCCGGCTATTTTTTTGACCACCACCATCACCGGATGGTCTTTAACGTCACCCAGTTGGGAGTGCAGAATGGCTAGAATTACCGTAGAAGATTGTTTGGATCACGTAGACAACCGGTTTGAGTTGGTCATGTTGGCCACCCGGCGCGCGCGTGGGCTACGCACCTACGGCAACGACCCTCTGGTGCCGGAAGAAAACGACAAGCACACGGTAATTGCGCTGCGTGAAATAGCCGAAGGTCTGATCTCCCACGAAATGCTTGACAGTCAGGAAGTCTCTACAGAGGATGAAGAAGTGGAAGTAAGCTTCAGCCTGGGTGGTGGGCTGCGAGATGACAGGTTGGGAGATGACGCGCGAAGCTAGGGATTCTGCCTCTGCCAAACAATCTTATTTCGTAAGTCAGCTTGCGGAATATGCCAAACAGTCCAAGGTTGCTGCGCCAGCAACCATCGACTCTCTGAGTAAGCGCCTGACCTATCTGAGCGCTGCGCAAGTCAAACAGGTTCAGGAAGCGTACCACTACGCCGAGAAGGCACATGACGGTCAGTTCAGGCGGACCGGTCACGCCTATATCAGTCACCCCACCGCCGTTGCCCTCATTCTGGCTGAAATGCGCATGGATCATCAGACGCTCATGGCCGCCCTGCTCCACGACGTCATCGAAGATTCAGATACAAGCAAGGCTACGCTGGGCCGGCGCTTTGGCCAGCCTGTAGCGGAAATTGTGGACGGCGTCTCCAAGCTGACCAACATCTTCGCCAGCCGCGCTGAAGCGCAGGCGGAAAACTTCCAGAAAATGGCGCTGGCCATGGCCAAGGACATCCGGGTCATTATGGTAAAAATGGCGGACAGGCTGCATAACATGCGCACAATCGGCGTCATGTCGGATGCGCAGCGCAAACGCATCGCCCGGGAGACCCTGGATTTTTACGCGCCAATCGCCAATCGCCTCGGCGTACACACCATGAAGACCGAATTGGAGGAGCTGGGTTTCAAGGCCCTGCATCCGCTCCGTGCCGACCGCATTGAGCGCGCGGTGAAAGCGGCGCGCGGCAATCGCAAAGAACCGATCGAAGAAATTGCCAATACCATTCGTGCCGCACTCAATCGGGACGGCATCAATGCCACAGTGGTCAGCCGGGAGAAAAACCCGTATTCGATCTATCGCAAAATGAAAACCCAACACAAGTCTTTTACCGAGATTATGGATGTCTTCGGTTTTCGCATTGTGGTGGATCAGGTAGACGCCTGTTATCGAACGCTGGGCGCCATCCACAATCTGTATAAACCCGTGGCCGGGCGATTTAAAGACTACATCGCCATACCCAAGGCCAACGGTTATCAATCCCTGCACACCTCTTTAGTGGGTATGCATGGTATTCCCATCGAGGTGCAGATTCGCACCAAACAGATGAATGCGGTGGCTGAAAACGGCATTGCCGGACACTGGCTCTACAAAGCGGGCGATGGCGAGGCAGATTCCAGCCAGCGCCGCGCTCGCCAGTGGGTTCAGGACCTTCTGGAATTACAACGCCAGGCCGGTAACCCACTGGAATTCATCGAAAGTCTGAAACTGGACCTGTTCCCTGACGAGGTGTATGTGTTCACTCCTGAGGGTGACATTCTGGAACTGCCCAAGGGCGCCTGTCCGGTAGATTTTGCCTACGTCGTACATACCGACGTTGGCAACCGCTGTGTGGCGTGCCGGGTAGACCGCAATCTGGCACCACTCTCCTTTCAGCTGCAGAGCGGCCAGACGGTTGAAATTATTACCGCAGACGATGCGCGCCCGAATCCGGATTGGCTCACCTTTGTCGTTACATCACGCGCCCGTTCCGCCATCCGCCTGGCCCTGAAGCAGCAGCAGAACAACGAATCAATTGCGCTGGGCCGGCGTTTGCTGAACCGGGCTCTGGGCAATGCGAACACGTCCATTAACGACCTCGACTTCCGCCGCCTGCGGCGCGTATTCACCGAGTTGGGTGTACGCCGACTGGATGAATTACTGGCCGCAATCGGCAACGGTGACCTCATGGCCTACGTGGCGGCACAGAAACTACTCGCCGCAGACAACCCGGACTACGAAGCAGTCGCAGTAGAAGGAGGTGGGCCGGTGTCCATTCGCGGCGGTGAAGGCCTGGTGATCAACTATGGACGCTGCTGCGGACCGGTCCCTGGCGACCAGATTGTTGGCCACATGACGCCGGGTAAAGGTTTTGTCGTGCATATCGAGACCTGCCCTAATATCACCGAGCTCAGAAGGCGAGCGCGCCGCGAAATTATCCCGGCCCGCTGGACCACCACCACAGAAGGTGAATTCACCACCACCTTGAAAGTCGACGTATTGCGCCGAAAGGGCATACTGGCGGAGATTGCGGCAGAAGTGACGGCGGCTGACGCCGGTGTCGACAACATCAAGGTGGACGAACGCAACGCGGAAGTCAGTACCATGGTCATGGGGGTCACTGTGAAAAACCGCACCCATCTGGCGCGGGTGATGCGACGCCTGCGTCGGGTTGCCTCTGTGATTAATCTGGCTCGCGCCGGCTACTAGAAACCTCTCACCCAACCTGCAGAAGAGCTGACTATGCCTTTTACTCCGGTACACACAGACAACGCTCCCGCCGCAATCGGCACCTATTCACAGGCTGTTCAGGCAGCCACCGGCATCACCACTTATCTGTCCGGTCAGATTCCTCTGGACCCCAACACCATGAACCTGGTGAGTGAAGACTTCACGCTGCAGGCCCAACAGGTGTTCCGCAACCTCGAGGCGGTGGCGACCGCTGCCGGCGGCAGTCTGGCTGACTGCGTCAAGCTGACCATCTATCTGATTGATCTTGGTCAGTTCGCGCAGGTGAATGAAGTTATGGCGCAGTACTTCAGCGAACCATATCCGGCTCGTGCGGCCATCGAAGTCAGTGGGCTACCGAAAGGCGCACAAATCGAAATCGACGCGATCATGGTCAGTGCCGACTGATCCCGAAGCCGCCATCGGGACCCTGAAAGGGGTCGGTCCAAGTCTGCAGGAGACCCTGGCAAAGCTGGGCATCTACCGGCTGATTGACTTACTGCTGCATCTGCCCCTGCGCTATCAGGATCGCAGTCGAATCACACCGGTTGCGGAGATCCGCGCTGGCGAAGAGCACCTGATTCAGGCGCGCATCGCAGATGTCCAGATCATCTTCGGCAAACGCCGTTCACTGAAGGTGACCGTCGAGGACGACTCAGGGCGGGCTTATCTGCGCTTTTTTCACTTCAACAAATACCAGCGAGACAGCCTGCAGGCGCACGGCTTTGTGCGCGCGTTCGGTGAATTCAAATTTTTTGGCCGGGAACTGAGCGCGGCACATCCCGAATACGAGCTGTTCGCAGCAGAGCCCGCGCCACCGGTCGCCAATCTGACCCCGATTTACCCCACCACCCAGGGGCTGGGTCAAGCACGCATCCGCAAGCTGGCGCAAACCTTATGCGAGCTTCCGTGGCCCACCGCTGACGGTACACCCTACGCGACTCTGCAATTTCTTCATCAACCACCCGCAGGAACCAGTCCGGATACCCTGGAGCGCGCCCAGCAGGATGTGGCGATGGACGAGTTGACCGCGTACTACCTGGTGATGAAAGGACGCGCCCTGCAGCGCCAACAACAGTCTGCCCGGGGTTTACCCAGATCCAAGGCGCTGGGACGCGAGCTATTGCGCAACCTGGGCTTTCGCTTGACCCAGGCTCAGGCGCGCGTTGTTGGTGAGGTACTGACGGACCTCGAGCAGGCGCGACCCATGTTGCGTCTGGTCCAGGGCGACGTGGGGTCAGGTAAAACCATCGTCGCGGCTTTTGCCGCCATCCGTGCTGCTGAGCAAAATTGCCAGACGGCGCTGATGGCGCCGACAGAATTACTTGCCGAGCAACACCACGCCAATTTTTCCAACTGGCTGAGCCCGCTCGGCCTGCGCGTCACGCTGTTAACCGGTCAATTGCCAGCCAAAGATAGCCGCGAGCGCCTCCAGGCGGTGGCAGACGGCAGCGCGGACGTGGTCATCGGCACACACGCCCTGTTTCAAGATAAAGTTGAGTTCAACAAACTGGCGCTATCAATTATTGACGAACAACATCGTTTCGGGGTGTATCAGCGCATGGCATTGAAAGATAAAGCTGGCCAACATCTGCAGCCGCACCAGCTGGTGATGACCGCAACCCCCATCCCCCGCACCCTGACCATGGCTTTGTACGCGGATATGGACGTGTCGGTCATCGACGAGTTGCCCAAGGGACGCCAACCTATCCAGACCCACACACTGCCTGAAAACAAACGGCCACAGCTGGTGGAAGCCATTCACAAAGTGCTGCAGAAAGGCCAGCAGGGTTACTGGGTGTGCACATTGATCGATGAGTCCGATGAACTGGAAGCCACCGCTGCAACCACATTAGCCGAACAGCTGAAGGCTGCGCTACCGGATAAACAGGTGGCGCTGCTGCACGGCCGCATGCGAAGTGAAGAGAAACTCAGCATCATGCACGCATTCAAGAATCAGCAGATTGATCTGCTGGTGGCAACCACGGTCATAGAAGTGGGGGTAGATGTCCCCAACGCCACCCACATGGTTATCGAAAACGCTGAGCGGCTGGGCCTGGCACAGTTGCACCAGCTACGCGGCCGGGTCGGCCGGGGGCAGCTGGCCAGTCATTGTTATCTCTTGCACAGCCCACGCGTCAGTAACGCTGGAGAAGTGCGTATCCAGGCGATGTGCCAGAGTCAGGATGGCTTCTATCTGGCGGAGGAAGACCTGAAACTACGGGGGCCGGGTGACATTCTCGGCGCGCGCCAGGCTGGTGAACAGAGCTTTCGCATTGCCGACCTGGGTCTACACGCGCATCTGATGCCCACCGTCATCCAACGCGGCAATCAACTTTTGCAGGCCAGTCCCGGCAGCCCGGAAGCGCATACCATGCTGCAGCTGCTGACGACCTGGGCTCCAGCAGATTCGGGCCATCTGACCGTCTGAGATAATCCTTCGTCCGCTGCAGCAGCGTCTATACTTTCAGTGTCAGCAGAACCGGTATTGTGCACATGGATGATCCGCACGCCCCTCTCAAAGATTTGGCCAGAGATTTAACCCCCTATCCTGATCCGCCTGATAATCAGCGGGTGCGGGCGCTGCTGGGTGCAGACGACAAAGGCCAGATGCAGATTATCGCGCCCGAGGCGGCGCTGGTTGATCCCGAGCCCATCCGCAACTCTACGGCACGCACGCTGCGCAGCGTGCCCGAGGCACCGGACAGCCGTGTCTGCGCCATCCCAGGTTACTATGGCCTGCCCTCTGTGATCGACCGGCAGCTCAAAGAGCAACCCAGTGTGGCGCTGGCCACCGAACAGCCTGGCGACTACGTGCGCGTCAGCGGCGCGCAGCTCGCCAAGATGTGTGACTCACATGCGTCTTTCGATACAGAGTTCAGCCGTTCTTTAGTTCCCACGCCCATGGCCGCGGAACGCGACGAACAGGCCATTCTGCAGGCGGTGGATAACTTTACCCGCCGCCGCATCCAGGCGCGCCTGGACGAGACACTGCATATTCCGCCGCTGCCCGAAGCGGCGCAGCGCATCATCGCCCTGCAGCAGGAAACCGACTACGATCTGCAGGACCTGGTAGAGATTGTAGAACGCGATCCCGCCATGGCGGCCAGGATCATGGGCTGGGCCAACTCAGCTTTTTATGGCAACAACACGCCCGCCAAGACACTGAACGATGCAATTATGCGCGTGCTGGGGTTTGACCTGGTTTTTAACATGGCGCTCGGTATGGCAATCGGCGCCACACTGAATCTACCCGAACACCATGTGTCCGGTGCCAGCCCCTACTGGCTGGACGCCGTTTACCGGGCCGCAACCATGGAAGCTCTGAGTCATCAGTTCGACAACAAGATCATCGACACCAAGCAACAGGCCAATCCGGGCCTGAGTTATTTGACCGGTTTACTGAGCAACTTCGGGACACTGGTCGTTGGTCATGTTTTTCCGCCCCAGTACGAAACCATCTGCCGTATCGAAGAAGCGAACCCGCAGCTCAGCCATACCTACGTCGATCAACACGTTCTATCTATCAATCGAGAGGTGATTGCTGCCAACCTGCTTAAGCAATGGGCGGTGCCGGATCCAATCGTACACGGCATACGATATCAGTACGTGGACGATTACGAGGGCGAGAACGCTATTTACGCCAGACTGCTCAGTTTTGCGCAAACCCTGCTGGCCGTGGATGTGCCCAATCACCCGCACCTGCCGGATCATGTGATGAACGAGGGCGTGCAACTGGGTCTGCGGGTCAGCGGGATCAATGAGGTGGCAGATGTTCTGCGCCAGTCACAAGCGCAATTGTGGGATCTTGCCCAGGCGCTGGCCTGAAGATCAGCTGGCTGCGTCTTCGATTACTGCGCCCGAGTTCGGGTCAGCAAATGTTTCCAGATCCAGCTCGTCTTCGCTGGCGGCGACAACTGTCGCGACCATACCATCGCCTGTGACGTTCACCGCGGTGCGCATCATATCCAGCAGACGATCAACCCCGATAATCAAACCAATGCCTTCCGCCGGAAGACCTACCTGGTCCAGGACCATGGTCAACATGAGCAAGCCCACACCCGGCACCGCCGCGGTACCGATCGAGGCCAGCGTCGCGGTGAGAATCACCAGCAGATAGTCTTCGACACCCAGGCCAATACCAAAAAACTGAGCGATAAAAACCGTCGCGACGCCTTGCATGATCGCCGTGCCGTCCATGTTGATGGTGGCACCCAGCGGGACCGCAAACGACGCGACGTTGTTGCTGACCCCCACGCGCTGCTCCACCGTACGCAAGGTTACCGGGAGGGTGGCGCCGCTCGAAGAAGTCGAAAAACCCACCAGCATGGGTTCGCGCATCTTGCGCAGATAAGTCAGTGGATTCAGGCCGGTGAGCACGCGGAACAGGCTGGGATAGACCACAGTCATGTGGACCACCAGGGCCAGCACGACGGTAAAGAAGTAAACCCCCAGCTTGGTAATTTCTGCCACCCCGACACGCGCACCCAGGGTCACCATCAGACAGAAGACACCATAGGGCGTCACGTGAATAATCATGGTGATGAGCTTCATGAAAATCTCGTTGAGATCTTCAAACGTATCGCGAATACGTCCGCCGCGCTCACCGGCAGCGTTCAGCGCCAGCCCCAGCAGAATGGCAAACACAATCACTTGCAGCATGCGTCCGTCAGCCATGGCCTGGATGGGGTTATCAGGGAAAATGTTAACAATCGTATGCTTGATGCCCGGCGCTTCTTTCGCCGTATAAGGCTCAGCTTCAACCTCGCCAACCCCCAGTCCCGGATCAACGATCAGCGCCAGTGTCAGCGCAACCGATACGGCAATGGCCGTCGTCATGAGATACAAGCCAATGGTTTTACCGCCAAGACGGCCAACCTTGCCGGTTGCCCCCAGGCTGGCAGCGCCACAGGTCAGTGAGATCAGGACAAGCGGCACCACCATCATGCGCAGCAGGCGCAGGAATATTTCACCGCCACCGCCGGCGACGCCATCAACGAGAAATGTATTGACGATATGGGTTGGCGGGAAAGCCAGCCACTGGATCAACATGCCACACGCCAGACCCAGGGCCATGCCGATGAGTATGCGCGTGGTGAGTGTCATTTTGCGGATCAACCGATCTCGATCATTTCAAAATCTTCTTTACTGACACCGCACTCAGGACAAACAAAATCTTCCGGAACGTTTTCCCAGGTTGTGCCCGGTTCAATACCTTCTTCGTCACAACCCTCGGCTTCGTCATAAATCCAACCACAGACGATACATTGCCACTTCTTCATTTTTGTTCTGGTCCTTCCTTCGTTCCCGCACGAGGCGCGTAAACTAATGGCTTAAACCTTAAAAATCAACGCTTTCGCACGCCGTTTGCAGCATAGCAGCTCGCTCCACAAAAGCATAAACTGCGTTAAAACCGGGCAGGGATTTCATGCACCCTTATCTTCAACTCACTCGATTGGACAAACCCGTTGGCAGCCTGCTGCTGCTATGGCCCACCCTGGCCGCACTGTTTATCGCGGCAGAAGGGCTGCCGCCAATCGGCCTCTTGTTCATCTTTGCGGCGGGCACATTTCTGATGCGATCTGCTGGCTGTGTGATTAACGATTATGCCGACAGGCATGTCGACGGCGCGGTCGAACGAACCAGAGATCGTCCCCTGCCTGCTGGCACCGTCCGCCCTAAGGAGGCCCTGATCCTGTTTGCTGGACTCTGCCTCGCAGCCGGGGTACTTGTGCTGTTCCTGAATCGGCAGACCCAATTGCTGGCGCTGGGGGGACTGCTGTGCGCTGCGCTGTACCCGTTCATGAAGCGTTGGACCTACTTGCCTCAGGTTGTTCTGGGAGCTGCCTTCAGCTGGGGGATTCTGATGGCCTTTACTGCCGCTGGGGCAGGGCTGACCAATGCCGCAGGCGTCATGTTTGTCGGGAGCCTGTTGTGGATTGTCGCTTACGACACCATGTACGCGATGGTTGATCGGGAAGATGATCTGAAGGTTGGTATCAAGAGCACCGCCATTCTATTTGGACAGCTGGATCGGCTAATGATCGGCATCCTCCAGCTCAGCGCTTTGCTAGCGTTTCTGTTGATGGCGGGCCAGCTGCAATACCAACATGGTTTCTATCTGGGCTGGATGGTTTGCGCCGGGCTGTTTGTGTATCAGCAATACCTGATACGCAAACGCGAGCGACCGGCCTGCCTGGCGGCCTTCAAAAACAATATCTGGGTGGGTTTTGCCCTGTTCTGCGGGGTCCTGCTGGAGCTGTCGGTGAACTACACCATAGCTGCCTGATCCACCAGCGCAGGAATCACTCTCGCAACATTATGCTCAGCTTTTGTCTCGCCCTGGATCGCATCAATCAAACCACCGCCCGGATGGTCAAGTGGCTGGCTGTTCTGATGGTGTTAATCACCCTGTCTGTTGTGTTGCTTCGCTACCTGCTGGAAGTTGGCGCCATCCCCCTGCAGGAGGCTGTTGTCTATCTGCACGGACTGATGTTCATGCTGGGTATCCCGGCAGGCATCCAGGGCAACACCCACGTCCGCGTGGATATGATTTACGGGCGCTTGAATCGGCGCTGGCAGACCATCATCGACAGCACGGGTCACGTCTTACTGTTATTGCCGCTCAGTATATTCATGGGGGTCATCAGTCTGCCCTACGTCAAAGCCAGCTGGCAGGTCCTCGAAGGCTCAGCGGAAGTTGGCGGGCTGCCGGCTGTATTTCTGTTGAAAACGCTGATCCCCGTCACGGCAGCGCTCATGTTTGTGCAAGCGATCAGCGAACTGGGCAAAAACTATTTGCGTCTGCGCGGCCAGTTAGATTATCCGGAAGCGCCCAAACCAGGCGAGCAATAACCATGGACTTCACGCCCCTCGCCATGTTTGTTGTCGCTTTCGCCGTCCTCCTCAGCGGCTACCCGGTTGCCATCTCGCTGGCCGGAGTGGCTCTGCTGTTTGCGCTGGGCGGAGTCCTGACCGGCGCCTTCCAATGGTCAGATATGGGTTTTACCCCAGGTCGCCTGTTTGGCATCGTCACGAATCAGACCCTGATCGCCGTGCCTTTGTTTGTGTTCATGGGTGTGGTTCTTGAAAAAACCCGCAATGCTGAAGGGTTGTTGAACAATCTGGCTGTGCTGTTAAGACGGCAGCGCGGGGGGCTGGCATACACCGTTATCATTGTTGGCATGCTGATGGCCGCCAGCACGGGCATTGTCGGCGCAACCGTGGTCACTATGGGCCTGATGTCACTCCCCGTCATGCTGCGCCAGAACTACCAGCCCGAGTTTGCCACTGGTGTTATCAATGCCACCGGAACCCTGGGACAGATTATTCCCCCTTCGATAGCGCTGGTGCTTCTCGGTGACGTGTTATCAAACGCTTACCAACAGGCGCAGTTGGACATGGGTATTTTTGCCCCGGAATCCGTCTCGGTTGGCGATTTGTTTGCCGGCGCCATTATTCCTGGCCTCGTCCTGGTGGTGATGTATCTGCTATACACGGCTCTCAAAAGCTGGCTGCAGCCCGCCACCATGCCCCGTCCCGACGCTGCCCACCAAGCAGACAGCGCACCGTCGCTGCCGGAAACCATAAAAGCCCTGTTTGCGCCACTGTTCCTGATCGTGGCGGTGCTGGGTTCCATCCTTGGCGGCTGGGCAACGCCAACCGAGGCGGCTGCGGTGGGCGCCAGTGGCGCTCTGCTGCTCGGCTTGTTACGCCAGGAGCTGGATTGGCGCGTGCTCGCCCAAATCAGCGCAAGCACTCTGTCCACAACGGCCATGGTGTTTTTCATTTTGATCGGCGCTTCCATATTCTCTCTGGTGTTTCGCGGTTACGGTGGTGACGAGCTGGTGCAAGCGTTGTTTGAAAACATGCCCGGAGGCATGTGGGGTGCGCTGGCTATTGTGATGGTGGTGATCTTTCTGCTCGGTTTCATTCTTGATTTTATCGAAATCACCTTTGTGGTAGTGCCTATCGTCGGTCCGGTGCTGCTGAGCATGGGAGTTGATCCCATCTGGCTGGGCATTCTGATCGCCGTTAACCTGCAAACGTCTTTCTTAACTCCACCATTCGGCTTCGCCCTGTTTTATCTGCGCGGGGTCACACCTGCCAGTATCCCAACAACCACGATATATCGCGGTGTACTGCCGTTTATCGCGCTACAACTGCTCCTGCTGGGTGCACTGTTATACTGGCCCGCACTGGCGACCTGGTTGCCAAATCAACTGTACGGATAATTAAATATGTCTGCGTCCCAATCCCAATCCTCAGTGACCCTGGTCAACCTACGCATCTGGGACGGCCAGCAAGCGCGTAGCGAAGACGCGCTGCAGATTGAGGGCAGCCGTATCCGCCAGATCGCACACAGTAGTGAACTCAAAGAATCGGAAGCCCCCGCGCGCACCCGCATCGACTGCACCGGTTTGACCGCGATACCGGGACTCATCGACGCCCATGTGCATCTGGAGCTCAATCCGGATGAAAAAGACCCGCCCGAGCGTACCGAACCCAGTGTTTTGCCACTGATGGCAGAACGCGCCGCACAAATGGCCCGGCAGGGTATTACTACCGCCCGGGATCTGGGCGGCGGCGCGTGGCACGAGTTAGCGCTGCGTGATGCCATTGCGGCAGGTGAGCAACCGGGCCCCCGGCTGCTCTGTTCCGGCCAGCCCATTACGTCACCCGGGGGACATTGCCACTTCTGGGGCGGCGAGGCGGCTGACCTCGCCGCAGCGCACACGGTCCTGCAGCGCCAGGTAGATCATGGCGTAGATCTGATCAAAATCATGGCAACAGGCGGGCGCATGACCCGCGGGAGCGAGCCCACGGATGCACAGTTTTCCCTGGATGTGCTCAAGGCGGTCGTGACCACCGCCCATCAGCATCAGCTACCCGTGGCCGCGCACTGTCATGGCACAGAAGGTATCCACCGCGCGGCTCTGGCTGGCGTGGACACCATCGAGCATTGCTCCTGGGTAGGCCGGGAAGGCTGGGCATCAGACTATCAGGAAGATGTTGCCCAGGTGATTCTGGACAACGGGGTATGGGTATCGCCAACCGTAAATCGGGGTTGGCAGCGTATGCTCGACAGTAAAACAGGCGCAGTCCTCAAACGGGTCAGAACAGCTTATCAGCGTATGCTGGAAATCGGCATTCCACTGGTGGCCAGCACCGACGCTGGCATCCCCGGCGTTTACCATGCTGACCTGCCTCACGCATTGGTTGTGTTCGCGCGGATTGCCCTGCTCAGCCCATCAGCCGCACTGAAATCAGCAACTTCGGACGCTGCCCGCGCTCTGAGGATTGATCACATCACCGGCACCCTGGCAGCGGGTAAAGACGCTGATATTCTTGTGCTGGATGGTGACCCGCTGGATGATCTGCAAGCGGTGACCCGCCCCGTACAGGTGTATTGTCGCGGGCGTCGCGCACGCTGAACTGCCCGGCAGGGAATGCCCGAGACCGACGCTTATGACTCGCTCATGAAAGCGAAGGCCAGTTGGGCGGCCTCTTATCCACCAGTGCCTTAACGCCTTCTTTATAGTCTTCTTCACCCATCATGCGGTTCAGCAGCTGCTCTGAATCCACCACCGACTGGGCCACGTCGCGATGTAGATCGCGATAGATCTGCCAACGGGTCTGTTGTAACGAATTAGGCGCCACCGTGGCAATCAGATTACGCACATAAGCGTATGTTTCGTCGAGCAAATCTGATGCTGGTACCAGGTTATTTACAAAACCCACCTGATGCGCCTCCTCAGACATGAACACCCGGCTGGTCAACAGCCAGTCATTCGCTCTGCCCAGGCCCACAATACGCGGCAGCATCCAGGACAAGCCATACTCCGCCGGTAGATTCAGCTTTCCGTGGGCAGTTGTAAACTTAATCCCGGGTACGGCAAAACGGATGTCTGCAAAACACGCCAGTGCCAGACCAACTCCAGCAGCGGGCCCATTGATGGCCGCAATAACCGGTTTGTGCAGACCAAAGTGATACGCGAACGTGGCATCAAACTCCGGGCTGGTGCCATAACCCGGGCGTGCAATGTCTTCGCGTATACCCGCATCGTAGCCACCCCGGCTGGAGTGTCCCTCAAGCGCCTGGGAGTCACCCCCAACACAGAATCCCTTACCCCTGCCGGTGACAACAATGGCTTGTACCTGAGGGTCGTCGTCAGCCTGTTTCAGCAGGTAGCGATACTCAGTGTGCAATCGACCCGTCCAGGCGTTCATGCGATGAGGCCGGTTCAGCGCAATCGTGGCGATGCCTTGAGTAAATTCGTATTCGGTGTCTTTCAGTTCCATGGTATGGCTAGTCCCTGGCGTTAATGTAAGCCTGTTCACTGATTGCGTGATAAGCCCTGACATCTGCAAAGAACTCCATATAAGACGTATAAATGCGCTGCGCCAGGGGATCCGTTCCGGCACTTTCGCTGAGCACCTCTTCCGCAGCCTCGCGCAACGCTGCCAGGACATCGTCCGGCAAGCGTCGCAATTGCACGTTATGTTCTTCTACCAATGTACGCAGGGCGGTATTGTTGCGGGCGGTAAATTCGTTGAGCATATCGTCGTTAATGGCACGCGTGGCAACTTCAACCATCGCTTGCAGATCTGCCGGCAGGCTGTCCCAGGCGGCTTTGTTAACAATGGACTCAAGCGTGGGGCCCGGCTCATGCCAGCCCGGGTAATAATAGTACTCAGCAACCGAATGCAGCCCCAGAGCCAGGTCGTTATACGGGCCAACCCATTCGGTGGCGTCGATGACCCCCGTTTGCAGAGAGGTAAAGATCTCACTACCGGGTAACGCCACCGGCACACCACCGGCCCGTTTCAGCACCTCACCACCTAACCCTGGGATACGCATCTTCAACCCCTGCAGGTCGTCGAGGCTGTTGATTTCCTTGTTGAACCATCCGGCCATTTGCACGCCCGTATTGCCACTGGCCAGCGGTACCAGGCCAAACGGCTCATAGAGCTCGCGCCACAGCGCCATCCCACCACCATAGTGCAGCCAGCCATTCATCTCCTGCGCGTTCATTCCGAACGGAACCGTGGAGAACATCGCGGCAATGGGGATTTTGCCCCGCCAGTAGTAAGCCGCCCCATGGCCCATTTCTGCGGTCCCCTGGGCAACCGCATCAAAAATTTCGAACGCACCAACCAGTTCACCGGCGCCGTACACTTTGATGTCCAGACGGCCGTTGCTCATCGTGCGCAGATTGTCCGCCAGCCGTTCCGGCGCAGTACCGAGGCCCGGCAGGTTTTTCGGCCAGGTCGTGATGAGTTTCCAGCGATAAACCTCTTGTGCCTGTTGTGCCTGTTGTGCCTCTTTTGATTGGGCCGCGCCGGGTGCAGCCGCTTGTTGAGGCCCACAAGCCATGACACCCAACAGGGCCAGCATGATCAGCCCCCGCTGCGCTATTCTTATCAACATCTCATCCTCTCAAACCGTGCCGGTATCCCATCAATCCAAAGGCTGGAGTTTGGCAAAACCCACCATCAGCCACTTGGCGCCTACGCCGGGAAAGTTCACTTCAACCTTGGCTCGCTCGCCGCCCCCTTCCACCTGCAGAATAACACCTTCGCCGTATTTGCCGTGGGCAACCCGCTGTCCCAGCCGCAGCCCCAGGCCCGTGTCTTCCTCAAACAGACTGCCGCCCCCGCTGTCATCGCTGCCAACGCCATAAGGTCTCTGCACCGCACCGTTCATGCGCACTTCCGCAACCAGCTCCTGCGGAATTTCGAGCAGGAAGCGGCTGGGCCGATTGTAGCTGTCCTGGCCGTGCAGGCGGCGCGATTCGGCATACGTCAGATAGAGTTCGCGCATTGCCCGGGTAATACCCACATAGGCCAGCCGCCGTTCCTCTTCCATCCGACCCGGTTCTTCTGCTGACATTCTGTGCGGGAACAACCCCTCCTCCATGCCACCCAGAAAGACCAGTGGAAACTCCAACCCTTTTGCTGAATGCAGGGTCATCATCTGCACACACGGACCCTGTTGCGATTGGCGGTCTCCCGCATCAAGGGCCACCTGGTCCAGAAATTCCTGTAGCACGGATACTTCAGCAGCATCACTGTCACTGAAGGGGAACACCAGTTCACCGCTGAACTGACGACAGGCATTCACCAGCTCTTCCAGATTTTCTTTCCGCGCCAGGCCGCGTTCGCCGCGCTCCTGTCGGTGGTAGGTCATCAATCCACTGGCTTCAATACAGTGCTCACTCAATTCGTGCAAAGTCATGGAAGCGGTAGCTTCCGCAAGGTCGTCAATCAAGTGGATAAAGCCACTGACCGTGTTGTTGACCCGGCCGCTGAAGGTACCTTCAACCAGCGCATCCTTGCTAGCCTGCCAAAGCGATACACCACGGGTGCGGGCCTGCTGCCGGATCGCTTCAACAGATTTTTCCCCAATACCCCGCGGCGGTACATTAACTACCCGTTCAAACGCGGTATCCGAGTGGCGATCATCCATGAGGCGCATATAGGCCAGCGCGTTTTTGATTTCAGCGCGTTCAAAAAAACGTTGTCCACCATAAATCTGATAAGGGATGTTAGCCCGTAACATGGCTTCTTCAATGACCCGGGATTGGGCATTGGAACGGTACAGCACCGCCACTTCATCTGCCGTGCCCCCCTCGTCAAGCCACTGCTGGGTCCGCTCAACGATAAAGCGCGCCTCATCCAGGTCGTTAAAACCCGAGTAGATACGGATCGGCTCGCCAGTTGGGCCATCGCTCCACAGGGTTTTCCCCAGTCGATCGGTATTACGTTGGATGAGCCCATTCGCAGCATCCAGAATGGTCTGCGTAGACCGATAATTCTGTTCCAGCCGCACCATTGCGACGTCGACAAAGTCTTCACTGAAGCGGTGTATGTTTTCAATTTTCGCGCCACGCCAGCCATAAATGGACTGATCGTCATCACCCACTGCCATGATTTTGGCCGACTGGCCCGCCAGCACGCGCAGCCAGGCATATTGAATGGTGTTGGTGTCCTGAAACTCATCCACGAGCATGTGGCGGAAACGCTGCTGGTAATGTTCCAGCAGGTCGGCATCGTTCAGCCACAGTTCGTGACTGCGCAGCAGCAACTCGGCAAAATCAACCAACCCACCCTGCTCACACAACTCTTCGTAACCTTCATAGATGCGCTTATGGGTAATCTGAAACAGGTCATCACCGGCGCTGACGTGATGCGCCCGCTTACCTTCGTCTTTCTGCCCGTTGATGAACCAGACCGCCTGCCGAGCGGGCCACTTCTGTTCATCGATGTCCAGTGCGCGCATCACGCGCTTCACCAGGCGCAACTGGTCGTCTGCATCAATGATCTGGAAATTCTGCGGCAGCTTAGCTTCCTGCCAGTGCATGCGTAACAACCGGTGCGCCAGACCATGGAACGTACCCACCCACATAGAGCGTACTGACAGCTGCAGCAGTTCCTCAATTCTGGCGCGCATTTCTGCTGCTGCTTTGTTGGTAAACGTGACCGCGAGAATTGAATTGGGTGACACCCCCTCAACATCGATCAGCCAGGCAATGCGATGAACCAGCACCCTGGTCTTACCGCTGCCTGCACCGGCAACCACCAACAGGTTGCTATCCGGGGCTGAGACAGCATCCCGTTGAGCGCTATTCAGGCCCTCAAGAATGTGTGTGATATCCAATATTAGTACTCAACCCCGGCATGTTTTGCGCACAGGCCTGGCTGTGCCGTAAAACGCCGGGAGGCAATTTTGTCGCTGGTGAATGCGGGTCTGGGGCGTAAATTGCCTCAAACTGCAGTCTAACGTCTCCACAATACACGGATTTGAGACCGATCCTAAGTATGACACCCCGAGCAGCCGCGAAACAGACACTGAACAGAAAAAAAACCGTTGGCCGGTTGCCGACGTTAAGCGCCATGCATTATGTTATGCGCTAATCCACTTCGCCGCGCGCTGACTTTGAAGCTTCACTATAT
>JBCCUW010000020.1:0-19457 GCA_039196385.1 Pseudomonadota bacterium | reverse complement strand
GCAACATTTATGGACTGGGGCGCTACCTGGTTGTCGAATTGTATTCCCATGCCCGATGGCACCCGGCGCGAAACGTTACTGCGCTGCGCCACGCTGAGAGAACAGCTGCAACAATCCGCGTACCTGGGCGCCACCGTCGGCCGCTTCACCAACCGCATTAATCAGGGGGTTTACGAAGCAGACGGACAACGTATACAACTCGTTTGCAATGATCAGGAGAACAGCCTGCACGGCGGTCCAGCAGGATTCAGTCAGCGCCGCTGGCGGATCGTTGAGCAATCCAGCCAGGCAGTCACCTTCAGCCTGGTGTCCGCAGACGGTGACCAGGGTTTCCCCGGCAATCTGCACGTCCGGGCAACTTATATGCTGAGTGATGATCACACAGTGGGTGTGCGCTTCCATGCCGTAACAGACAGCGTCACGCCGGTAAGCTTGACGAATCACGCGTACTTCAACCTGGATGAACACCACCCATGCGTGTTGGACCACACCTTGTGTATCCATGCTGCAGACTACATACCGGTCAACGCGCGTGGCATACCCAGCGAACCACCAGCACCTGTAGAAGGCACCCCTTGGGATTTTCGCCAAACCCGTTGCATCAGGGAAAACGTCCAACGCGCCCATCCTCCCCTGGAAGGTTACGATCACGCCTTCATGCTCATGCCGACCGGGCACGCACCCGCTGTCACGCTGACCGACAGCCGTGCCCAAGTACAGCTGGCGATCCATACGGACATGCCTGCGTTGCAGGTCTATACGGGTAATCACCTGGATCAGGAAAAGTACGCCAGTCACGCGTATTTCGCGCGGCATCAGGGCATTGCGCTGGAGACTGCTTTTCCACCTGATTGTCCGAACCAACCGCACTTGCCGGATTGCCTGCTGCAGCCCGGCGCCACCTATCAATCACAGACTGAATTCCGCTTTAAGGTTCTGCCCGCCGCTTCAGACTGAGTCCCCGGAATCTCCCAGTACAAACGACCAGGTAAAGCGGCGCTGGTCCAATAGAAAAGCTGGCGCCACGCTGGGTGTCCAGGAATCGTCGCCACCCACGCCCATATGGAATCCGTCCAGGTGGACAAATACACCAGGCTGGGCGACCAACTCATGGTTGTGGTTGGCCTGCATCAATTGGACCAGGCCGTATTCACCAACATTGAAAGCAAATTTTCCACTGATCACAGCCGCGCTAAACCGCACCGCGCTGACATCACAACGCAAGCCGTTCTCAGACGGATAAATGTAAGGCGTGTGCATGTCCGTCAGTGGTGCAGACCAACGGCCCAGGTCCGCGCTGGCCACACGATCCGGGTAGTTCTCATGGGGACCCCGGCCCAGCCAGTGCACCGCTGCCGGTTTATCCGCCAACCTGAGCAGCGCCCCCACGCGGGCCAAAGGCGGCAGGCCATCAGCCACGTCGACCGTCACGTCAATTCGCAGCAGCCCCAGGGCGTCCATCGCATAACGCCAGTTGGAAGAGAGCAACAACCGCCCCTCGTACTCGTAAGTGTGACGGGTCCGCAGCACACGTTGATCTGCATCCAGCTGGACGTCCACGCAGCGGTGCTGCAGGTCATACAGGCCTGCGGTGCGCCAACGCGCCAGCCATGAATCCGGGGATGGATGATCAACTTCACTACTGCAGATGTCATTGTCGAGCGAAGCTCTGACAAAACAATCCGTCATCTCCTCGAGCAATAGCTCCCGTGTATCCAGTTGCCAACTGCACAGTCGTCCGCTGTTCCGATCCACCTGCCAGCTCTGCCCGGCGGTAGCAAAGCGGTAGTGATCAGCGTTGGTTTCCACCGTACCGCCGGTACCCGGCCGCGCAACACTTGGCGCCTCCTGCAGGACAAACTGTTGCCGGGCTATTTCGTGCCCGGCAGGTGCTACAAAAGTGTCGGTACGCTGGGTGATCCAGACATCCAGCACGCGCAGCCCGCCTGGCCAGCCGGCATCCTCAACCATCTCCCAGGTGCCGCTGCCGCCCGGCGCCAGGTCCAGTGTTGCAGTGCGCTCGGCCAGAACCTCGTCAAAGTTGCTGACCCGCCAGTGCAGAACTTCGTTGTCCGTTGTTCTGAACAGATGTTCGCTGGTAACCGTCAACCGTCGAGGTGACTGCGCAGTCAGACCAAACACAAAAGGCTGCTGGGCCCGTTTAGCCTCGAGCAACGCGGGATGCGGGGAACGATCAGGAAAAACCAGACCGTTGATGCAGAACTGCCGGTCGTTAATGGTGTCGCCGAAGTCACCCCCGTAGGCCCAATATTGTTCGTTGCCATCCGTTTGCTTCAGCCCCTGGTCCACCCAATCCCAGATAAAGCCACCTTGCAGTCGGGGATACGTGCGGAACGCTTCCCAGTAACGCTGAAAATTACCCAGGCTGTTGCCCATGGCGTGAGCGTATTCGCACAGGACAAACGGCCTTGTCTCAGACTCCAGCGCCACCCACCGGGTTAACGCGTACTTGGGATGCGCAAACGGCGCCGGCACATCCTCGTCCACCCTGGGATACATCGGGCAGATCAGGTCCGTCACCGGCGTGTCTGAACCACCCCCTTCGTACTGCACAGGCCGCGAAGGGTCAGTTGCTCGCGCCCAGTGATACATGGCTTCGTGATTGGTGCCATAACCCGACTCGTTTCCCAACGACCAGATGATTACGCACGGATGGTTGAAGTCCCGGTCCACCATCCGCGTCATGCGCTCCAGAAAAGCGCCACCCCAGGCGGGATCGTCAGCCAGCAGACTCATCGGTACAGTGCCGTGCGTTTCAATATTCGCTTCATCCACCACATACATACCCAATCGGTCGCACAGCGCGTAAAACCCGGGCTGATGGGGGTAATGAGAGCAGCGTATGGCATTAAAGTTATGCTGTTTCATCAGCAGGATGTCTTGCTCAACCTGCACCAGACTTTCCGCGTGGCCCGTCTGCGGGTCGTGCTCGTGCTTGTTGACCCCGCGGATCATCAGCGGCTGTCCGTTCAGGCAGAGCTGACCATCGAGAATTTCTACCACCCGGAAGCCTATGCTGTACGCCTCAGTCTCCTGGGCGACACCATCCACGTCTAACAAGGTGACGCAGAGCCGGTAAAGCTCGGGTTGTTCTGCACTCCAGCGCCGCACATCCGGCACCTCCAGTGATGTGCGAACCTGCTGGCGGTAACGACCCCGTTCATCGACCACTGACGTACCCACCGAGATGGTTGTGGCTACTATCGGCTCAGCGTTGTCAGGTGCATGCAACTCAACCAGCACCTGATTCTGCCGGTCAGTCCCTTCAGTCAGTACTTTCAAGGTCAGCTCACCATGGCGATACTCCGCATCCAGGCCCGCTGTGGCTTTCACATCGACAATACGCTGCGGGGGTTTGGCCAGCAGATAAACATCCCGGTAAATACCGCTGAGATTCCACATATCCTGATCTTCAAGATAACTGCCGTCACTCAACCTCAGCACACAGACCGCCAGCTGGTTGTCACCGGGATGCAGCCATTGGGTCAGCTCAAATTCAGCAGGCAGCCGGCTGTCCTGGGAATAGCCCACAAAGTGGTTGTTACACCAAAGATAGAAAGCTGAATCAACACCATCAAAGACAATGCGCACCTGCTCTTCCCCGGCCCACTCCGCAGGCACCTGAAAACTGGTCTGATAACAGCCTGTGGGGTTGGCGTCAGGTACCACCGGCGGTTGCACCGGAAACGGGTACTTCACGTTAGTGTAGACAGGCTTGTCAAAACCCTGCAACTGCCAGTGTCCGGGCACCTGCACGGAAACTGATTCCTGGAGGCTGGCGGGCCACACGTGCGGCACCTCTTCCGGCGAGGCAAACAACCGAAACTGCCACACGCCGTTCAGTGATTGTCTCGAATTGCTGGGCAGGCCCAGCCGTGCTTCCGCGGCATTACGCCAGCTGTGCAAAGGGGCATGCGCGGGCAAACGATTGAGCGCGGTGACCTGCTGGGTCTGCCAGAAACGTGTGGTGGAGATAAATGTCACGGTTAACTCAATCCGGGGTGCAGGATCATGTCACGAGTCCAGCGCCAGCAACCGGGCGTTCAATCATCACTTCCGGCGCCTGACCTGCAGGTGTCTGATACTTCTGCCGCACCACCTGGGTGACTTCAGCTACTGCAGTGGCAGGCAGCAGAGCGACCACTGCGCCGCCAAAACCACCGCCTGTCATCCGCGCACCACCCATGGGGCCTATGGCCGCCTGCAGTACTTCAACAAGCTGGTCAACACCCGGCACGGTGATTTCAAAGTCATCGCGCATGGACGTATGCGACGCTGCCATCAGCTTGCCCAGGCCGGCCAGATCACCCTGCGCCAGACAATCTGCGGCATCCAGCGTGCGCTGATTTTCGGTGATCACATGCCGTGCACGCCGATAAACCACATCCTCCAGGATGCTGCTGTGTGCGTGCAACAACGACATGTCAGCATCGCGAAGTTGGGCGACCCCCAGCTGCGCCGCCGCCTGTTCACACTGGGCACGACGGGTATTGTACTCACCGTCCACCAGGCCGCGGCTGATACCCGAGTGCACAATCATGACGGCCATGTCTGCCGGTACCGGCACAGCCTGGGTGGTCAGTTGGTCACAGTCAATCAGTACCACATGTCCCGCCTGACCGCTGGTGGAAGTCAGCTGATCCATAATGCCGCACTGACAGCCGACAAAGTCTGACTCCGATATCTGCGCAACCCGGGCCAGCTCAACCGCATCGAGGCCGGACAGCTGCCAGACATGTTGCAGACTTAAAGCGACAGCCACCGACAGCGAAGCAGACGAGGACAAGCCGGCGCCGCGCGGAATGTCACCAGCCACCGCCATATCCACCCCGCCAAACAAATAGTCGCGATCCTGCAGAACCTTGAACACTCCGCGCACATAGTTAGCCCACTCTTGGCTTGGGCTCGGGCCAATGGCATGACTGAGCTCAAACTCGTCCACCACATCCCCGTAATCTGCGGCCAAGACCCGCACCAACCGATCAGCGCGGGGCGAGACAGCCACCTGAGTCTCCAGGTTGATGGCGCAGGGCAGCACAAAACCACCGTTGTAATCCGTATGTTCACCAATCAGGTTAACGCGCCCCGGAGCACGCACCAGCAGTGCCGGTGACTGCTTGAAGCGAGCCGCAAAGGTCTGTTTGAGTCTTGTTGTCAGCACGTTACTCATGCGCTCGCCTCGGTGCCAGCCTGGTAATGGACGGCGGACACTTCGCGCAGTCTGTGCGCTGCCATTTCCGGCGTGATGTCCCGCTGTGTTTCCGCCAGCATTTCAAACCCCACCATGAATTTGCGTACACTCGCTGAGCGCAGTAGTGGTGGGTAAAAATGTGCGTGCAGCAGCCAGTGCGAGGTATCTTCAGTTTGAAACGGTGCGCCGTGCCAGCCCATGGAATAGGGAAAAGAACACTGAAAAAGGTTGTCGTAACGAATGGTAAGCTCACGCAGAGTACCGGCCAGACTGCGGCGCTGGGGGGTAGTCAGCTCAGTTAATCGGGTCACTTCAAAACGCGGCAACAACAGCGTCTCAAACGGCCATGCCGCCCAATAGGGGACCACCACCAGCCAGTCGTCATTGGCCACAACAACACGTTCGCCTGCGGCGGCTTCACGTTCTGCCGTTGTCGCCAGCAGAACTGTGCCGTGCTGTTCAAGCCAGTCGCGTTGACACTCATCCTCGCGCTGCGGCAGCGCCGGCAGGTAAGACGTCGCCCATATCTGACAATGGGGATGGGGGCTTGAACAGCCCATGGTTTCGCCTTTGTTTTCGA
The DNA here is from genome assembly GCA_039196385.1 of Pseudomonadota bacterium. GTDB lineage: Bacteria > Pseudomonadota > Gammaproteobacteria > Pseudomonadales > Azotimanducaceae > UBA4421. The sequence goes on along the minus strand of JBCCUW010000020.1, from coordinate 13,665 downwards.
ATATCTGCACCCACTTGAACTGTTCACCCAGCGCGCCCAGTTCGGTCTGCCAGCACTGGATGGTCGCCTCAATTTCGTCAACACTCAGATGCGCCATCGTTTTGCCATGATCCGGCGCGTAACACATGACCCGGCAAGCTCCGGTGACGGATTCCGCCGTAAACAGCGGATCGTTATCTGCCATCGGCATGGCCTGCGCGGTTAACGCCGGATGATCGTTGGGGAAAACCAGCGTGTCGCTATAGTGCGGATTTACCGCACCGTTGACCCGCTCGTTACCGGGGCACAGATAACAATCCGGGTCATACGATGGCGGTGAACTCACAGCAGCACCCTGGGTGGCACCCTGCCAGGGCCGGTTAGCGCGGTGGGGTGAAACCAGCACCCACTCCCCGGTCAAAGGGTTATAGCGGCGATGCGGATGTTGATGCGCCTGTGCAAGCGGGTCGAGGGTCACGACATGGTCTCCAATCGGGCAACCATTATCGGCAAATTCGAGTTGAATTACAGCCGCCCCCTGCGCCTCTAAGCGCACGTAATCTGTGCTATTCTCGGCGCTCGGCTAAGGCCACAAAAAAAGGCCCTGCACACAAAGGTCCTGCACAAAATAAGGATAAGAATATTGGCTACCGTGGCTCAACCGTTGTTCAGCGACTCCGTCAAACGCTACACGCTCGGCGTGCTGGTGGTTGTTTATACCTTCAACTTTATCGACCGGCAGATCCTCTCGATTCTGATCGAGCCCATTAAAGCCGATCTGGGTGTTTCCGATTTTGGTATGGGCTTGTTGTCAGGCACCGCCTTCGCCATCTTTTACGCCACACTCGGGATGCCCCTGGCACTGATTGCCGACCGCTGGAACCGTCGCAATCTGATTGGCTTGTCACTGGCCGTGTGGAGTGGCATGACCGCTTTGTCTGGGCTGGCCATGAACTTCTGGCAACTGGCGGTGGCCCGCATCGGCGTCGGTATCGGTGAAGCCGGCTGTTCCCCTGCCGCACACTCGATGCTGGCTGATCTTTATCCCGCCAAGGAGCGTGCCACCGCACTGGGTATCTATGCGCTGGGTATTCCCATCGGCATCATGTTCGGCTTGTTCGCCGGTGGCGCCATTGCTGATGCCTACGGCTGGCGGCTGGCCTTTTTTATCGTTGGGGTGCCCGGACTGCTGCTGTCTGTGGTGGTTTTTCTCACCGTTAAAGAACCGCCCCGGGGCATGGCGGATGGCCACAATCAGGATCAACCGCAACAAGCTCACCCCTCCATACTCGAAGTGTTCCGTTACCTGGTAAAGCGCCCTTCTTTTGTCCATCTGGCAACCGGCGGCGGACTCACAGCCTTCGTCGGTTACGGATTGATCACCTGGGCACCCACATTTTTTGTGCGTACCCACGAGATGAGTTTGACAGAAGCGGGCTTCTGGCTTGGCCTGGTGCTGGGAATACCCGGCGGTCTGGGCATTGTTGCGGGCGGTTGGATATCGGACCGTTTCGGGGCCCGGGATACACGCTGGTACCTGTGGGTGGTGGCCGTTGCTCTGCTCATCACCGTGCCCGCCGCGGCACTGGCTTTCCTGGTAGAAGCCTGGTGGTTGTCGCTGTTGCTGCTCTCGTTGCCGGTCATGTTGGGCAACTTTTATCAGGGCACCACTTTTGCACAGACCCAGGGTCTGGCGCCGGTACGCATGCGCGCAGTCGCCGCGGCGATACTGTTGTTCATTCTGAATTTCATCGGTTTTGTGTTCGGCCCGCCCGCGGTGGGCATTCTGTCGGACCTGCTGACCGGCTCGTTCGGCACGGATGCATTACGCTACAGTCTGTTCACCTGGGGTTTTGTCAACCTGTGGGCGGCGTTCCACTACTGGCGGGCCGGCATTCATCTGCCTGGTGATCTGGCCCGCGGTCACTGATCCATATCGGGATTGAGAGCTGCGCGCATGCGCGCATAGCCCATATCGATCAGTTCCTGGCCGCGGTCAAACTCAAAAAAATGCGCCACATTCCGGGGTACCTGCACCAGTATGTCCGGGGTGTACATGCTCAATTTGAGTCGCGAGATAGCGACCTGCATCGCGTCCATGGATTCGGTGGCAATGTCCCACATGCCGTGGTCAATCTTGTCTGGCTCTTCGCTGCGGAACAGATCCTCCATGAAGCCGGTGACCGCCTGGCGGATGCTGGAATCACCGTCTTCCTCGATCGTCACATCTTCGGGTTCGGTCTGCTGGTGGCGTTTGTGCAACGGCAAGCGCGCCTGCAAACGGTGTTCATCCAGGCCATTAACATCCACCGCAATGATCAGATCAGAGTTTTGGGATAACGCAGGTGCAATGGGCAGAGGATTCAGTACGCCACCATCTACCAGAATCTGGTCACCCCGCACCACGGGCGCAAATACCAGGGGAATACCAATGGATGCGCGCACTGCGCTGAACAGCGAACCCTGACTGATCCATACTTCACGCTTTTTGTTCAGTTCGGTGGCAACGGCGGTAAAGCCGACAGGCAAGTCCTCAATCTGCCAGTGTCCTACCAATTCCTCCAGCACTGCAATAATACGTTCGCCCTTAAACAATCCCGCTGCTGCGCCCCAGCCAAAATCCAGCAGTTGCACAATATCCGAGCGCCGCAGCTCCGCCACCCACTGTGCATATTCATCCAGACGACCAGCGGCGTAGATCCCACCCACCAACGCGCCCATGGACGAACCGCTGACAAAACGAATCCGGTAACCTGAATCGCGCAGACATTGAATGGCGCCGATGTGCACAAGGCCGCGCGCACCCCCGCTGCTCAGGACCAGGGATACTGTGGGTCCGTCAGTGTCCATTTCAGCCAATGCTGCTCACTCCCTGCACTATTTGTGATCACCGTGTAAAAATCTGAAGTAGGCCGGGTTGACACACACAGAGTCCACCCGCAAGGTCCAATCGCTACCCTGCAACGCCGACAGCACCCCCGGAACCTTCGCCGGCAACAGCGTTAAAGTGGCTTCAAACTGATCGTCAGACAACACTACCATGGCAATCTGATGCAGGTCAGGCAGGGCGACCGACGGTCCAGCGCCAATGGTATCTGCCACGTTGCACCCGCCGCCATCAGCGCGGTTCGCGGTGTAGTAAAAAGGCTGCCACCAGGCGTCTGCAATCAAACCCGGCTCATCTGCGGTGTCTTTTTTTGCATAACGATCAACCAACTGGCGGAAGTGCGCCTGCTCGCGCGCACTGTCAAACACAAGCTTCAGCGCGGTCTCGCGTCCCTGCACAATCTGCACACCACCGGCAAGTACCGCCACGTCCGGACCCGCGCGCCCCCAGTCGTCGCGAAACTGGTACGCGGATATCTTGGCGGTCCCATAAACCCAGCCACCGACCTGCTCGCTGGCCAGCAGGGCAAGCAGCTGCTGCAAGTGACGCCGACTCGAATGGGAATAGACAAACCAGTAGGGACCAGGCGTCGCATCAAATACCCCCCGCTCGCGCAGGTCATAACCGGTCAAGGTACCTTTCGCCACCAGCTGCCCGAGGACCTGCAACACACTGTCTGCAGCCAGCAGCGACGTGTAGTCCGGGGGCTGGCGCATGTCCGCCAGAGTGGCGCTGTCCGCTATGCGGCCCAGAAATGTTGTTGGCGCGGACGTCACCACTCGGACATAGGTTTGCGCTTGCGCCCAGGCTACTTCAGGCCGTCTCAGATCACTGGCCGAAATGGCCCCAATCGCGACCAGCAGCGCTGCCGCAGACTGCTGCTGCTCAGGTAAAGCCGAGCGCTGCGCACCCAGCAGTTCAGTCGTTCTTGCTGGGGTAATCGTGGGCAGGATTGCCACTAGATCAAGCTGTTGGATCAGTTCGCGATAATCCATAGCTGAAGCCACTGGGACAGCAAGAGCAAACAACAGACCCAGCACCCAGGGCCGGGCGCCAGACCAGACGGCAAGATGTGAGACGACAAGTTTCAAACGCGGCCTATTAAGCTGTTGCGGAAAAGTAGCTGTGGCGCTGTTGAGCGTTGAGCATACCGCATCGTCGCTACCAGGGCAGCATCTCACCATTGCTGCGCACAAATGTCCCGTTTTGCTCAGGCTGCAAAGTCTCCAGCAGCTGATGCAACTGACTTGCCGCGGTGGCTGCCGACTGCACCCCGCTGCGCCGCCGCTGAATAAACGGGGCAGACAAATGGGTTCTAGTTGTGCCCGGGTGCACCGCGACAACTGTGGCATTGTTGCGCCAGCGCTGCGCTTCTATGGCTGCCGATCTAACCCCCATATTCAACGCCGCCTTCGCCATCCGATAACCGTACCAGCCGCCAAGATGGTTATCGCTGATACTCCCGACCTGCGCTGACAGAAACATCGCGATGGGCTGAGGCGAGATTTTCAGCAGAGGAGCACAGCCGGCAAACAGCTGCAGAGGACCCAGGGCATTAATCAGGTACGCACGTTGTTGATAGGCAAGCTCTTGTTGATCATGCGCCGAATCGGCAACGCCGGGCAGTAGTTGGTCAAGGCGCTTTTCCGGTTGGCCAACCGCATCATGCAGATACCCGGGTGCGCAGATCAGGCGATCAATCACCGGGGTTCGCTCACGAATTGTCCTTAACAGCACCGCCAGCGAGCCTGGTTGAGTAAAGTCCAACGCCAGCCAGGTCACCTTGTCATCAACACTGACCACCTCGCGGCGACAGGTGGCGAATACACGGCTTATCTGCGGATCATCTACCAGCTTTTGCAACAGTGCCAACCCGATACCGCCAGAAGCACCCGCCAGCAAAGCTGTTCTATTCATCTGCAACCCTTTTATTAGACATAATCATGACAGCGCTAATTTTTTTATTTTAATTTCGACATTAATTCGACATACATTAACTTATCCGCTATTATTCTTCAACAGTCTAACTTATGTCTAATATTTGAGGTGCTTATGAGACTGAACCAGCTTAAGAGACGCACAACCAATGAGCACGTTGCAGCAGAAATTATCAGCGATGGCTGTCGCGACTACATTGTCGCCATCCGCCAGCCCAAGGGGCGCGAGCTGGTTAGAACCTGGCGCGGCGCCGTGCGCCGTTTTGCTTCACTGGCAGAGGCGAAGCTGCTCCTGCAGCGGGCCAGGATCCGGGATATCAGTTTGGCGGTGCGCGTCGCTGCTGATGAAGCCTGCGCAGGTCCTGCACCCGGCGATTCCGGCTTTGCCACGCTGAAGCTACAAACCGCAGAAATTCATCCAAACCACCGAAGAAGGCGCTAACCATGACCCAATTCAACCGCAGAAAATTCATCCAGACAACCGCAGTGCTCGGTACAGCAGGCATTTTGTCCCCTAATCTGATCGCCTCAGACGCTATCCTCAGCGAAGATGATCCCATCGCCAAGGCGTTGGGTTATTTTGCTGATGCCAAGGCAGTGGATACCACAAAATATCCGAAGCGGGCCGGCAGCGCTGGGGCCACCCAATTCTGCAACAATTGCGCTTTGTACAGTGATGAAGTTGACGGTTTCGGCAAATGCAGTGCAATCCCCGGGAAGCGCGTTGCGGGTGCAGGCTGGTGTAACGTCTGGGCACCCCAGTCTTAGACAACAGCGGACGCCAGTCCCGGTTGAAGTTGACCAATTACTTAGACAAAATTGCGACAAAAGCAGATCATACTGTGATGCAGCAATATTCAATCGGCGCGGTCGCCAAACTCACCAACATCCCCGCGCACACCCTGCGCAAATGGGAAAGTCGCCACGGCATCGGCGCGCCGGAACGCTCTGCGACCGGCCGTCGGGTCTACTCAGATCAGGACATTGAGCTGTTGCATCTGGTGCGCGCGCTCATCGCCGAGGGCCACGCTCTGGCGCATCTTGCCAGTTTGAATCTTGATGAGTTACGCAAGCTGGCACCCCCCCAGACACAACATGGCACCAGCCCCGCCACACCCACGTCCCAGATCGCAGGGATCAGTCTGGTCGGGCCCACTATCGCCAGCCTCCTCACCAGTGAACAACTGGTATCGGTCCAGCGCAGCAATGACAGCGCAGCGCGATGGTTGCAGCAAAACCGTCAGGGACCCACCGATTATGCGGTGGTGCTTGAGTGTGACACGCTGCCGCAGCACCTGGCGCAAGCGATCACCCGGCTTACGGACCAGCAGCCCGTGGTGATCGTGGTGTACACCTTTGCCGAAAGCCGCACGCTCAATCGTCTGCGGGAAGCTGGTGTGATCACACTGCGCGGCCCGGTGGATGAACAATTGTTGCTGATGCATCTCACACCGATGAACCCAACCAACAGCACGGATGGGTTATCAGCCGCTAAGCCGCCTGCGGCATCAACCGTGCCGCAGAGTCGTTTTACCCGCCAGGAACTGGCGCGACTGGCCGCTCTGAAACCTGGCCTGCAATGCGAGTGTCCCAACCACATTGCACAACTGTTGATGGATATTTCAGCGTTCGAGCGCTACAGCGCCGAGTGCATTGATAGCGACCCAACTGAGCGTGAGCTGCATGCCCAGCTCAGCAATATGGCGGGGCAAGCGCGTCGACTGCTCGAAGACGCGCTAATCTCGGTGGCCAGAGCAGACGGCATCGCCCTGCAGATGCAGGACCCGACCTGAAGGCGCCATTCCGCGATAGAGGTCTGCGCCAGAGTCCGCGCCCTAGTCCACGCCAGAGTCCGCGCCTTCCACGGGACAGAATTTCGATTCCAGATCAAGCACCATCAGCAAGCGGCCAAACCCGATAAACTGGCCAATCATCATGCCCAGCTCAAGAATCTGCTCGTCATTAAAGTGCACCCGCATGCGCTCGAAAAAACCATCATCTATGTTGTGATGATCGAGCGCCATGCGGTCTGCGTACTCCAGCGCCATGCGTTCCGGCTCAGTAAACGTATTGGTGGGTTCATCCAACTGGGCTATTTTTTCTTCCGTCAAATCGTGATCTGCACCCTGCAGAAGCCTGGCATTCAGTCACGTGAAACAGTCGTTGTGCCGGGCGATTTTCAGCCGCACCAGTTCAATGAGCGCTTCAGGCAACGAACGCCCGGCGCGTGCCGGTAGATAAAACTGAAAGTAGCTGTCGAACAGCGCCTGGCTGTGCGCCAGCCCGCGCATGGTTGAGGAATCTGCGCCACTCGCTTCGAGACCCTGGACGGCTTCCAGGATATGCGGCTCCAACTCGTGGTCTTGTTTTAACGCAATACGTGCCATGGGTAATGTCTCCTGATTTGCACTGAATTTACCCTGACGCGCCAGGCACGGCAAATTCTCAAACTGTTTGCATCCACGCTCATACAGACCATCATTGCCCAACGGCAATACAACAAAGGACCAGAACACATGCCTCATGCACAGATCAACGGCGCCCGTCTGTGGTACGACATTCAGGGTGAGGGTGAACCGCTGCTGTTGCATCATGGTTACACCGCGTCCCGGGTCAACTGGCTGCCGGTTGCTGAGCGATTACGCGACCGCTACCAGATCATTCTGCTGGAATGCCGTGGCACCGGCGACAGTGAACATACAGCGGACGGCTACAGCCTGGAACAGTATGTGGCAGACGTGCTTGGCCTGCTCGATCATCTGGACATGCCGACCGTCACTTTCGCTGGGCACAGCATGGCGGGCGGTATGGGCTATCTGCTTGGCCTCAATCACGCGGAACGTTTATCCCGGCTGATCCTCATGGCGCCAATCCCGGCTGACGGGGTTGGCGAGATCACGCCGGAGATACGCACCCAACGCCTGGAGGAACGGCGCCGGGGTGATCGTGCTGCTATCCTGGCAAGGTATCAGACGATGCGTTTTCGTGAAGACGTCGAAACGGATGCCTGGTTCGAGAGCCGCGTTGATCACATACTCAATGTGTCTGACGGCCATTTCGAACAGAGTGCAGAGTCCATGGAGGCGCTGCACGTCGCTGAGCAACTCAGCCGGCTGACCATCCCCACGCTGATGCTGGCCGGTGGGGTGGACAGTCTGCTGGAAGCTAACCTGCTCGATTATCTGCGCTTGCCAAATGCGTCCCTGGAAGTACTTGCTCGCGCCGGACACGAAGTCGCGGTGCATGAGCCCGAGCGGGTCGCCACCGCGATTGATCACTTCATGACTGAAGGTGTGGTGACGGCTGCCACGCTGATGGCGCGTCTTGAGAGCTGAGCTCTCCTGAGCTGAGGTCCTTTGCGCTGAAAAAGGCGCCCTGATGACTCAGTCGGCGAGATGCTGCCGGCGCACAAACAACACTACCAGCAACGCAGCCAATACAGCGTGTATCACCATGCCGGCAGCCTGATCACCAGCCATCGCTAACGATACGCACACGCCGCTGTGGAAAGTCAGCAGCACCCCCAATGCAGTCGTCAGGGTTGGAAGATGTCGACGGTGCGGCCAAACCCAGACAGACAGGCTGGCTATGGCCAACGCGGCAAAACCGTAGTGCATGGACCATTGTTCCCCAGTGCCTGCCGCGCTGATACCACCGGGACCGCCGATCAACGACGCTGCCGCAAGAATTTCCGTCAGTGCACTGACCACCAGCACAACGTTTAGCAGAATGCTCATAGATGTTTTCTCCCTCCCACGGTAGTTCGGTTTATCTTGGTCTCGTTACCGCCGCATTACTACCTGCGTTCCGGCCACCAGGTCATGCAGGCAGCGACGCTTGCGGCCAAAAATAAGCAGGTGGTCGAGTAGCGGTAGCAGCAGCAGTGGCCAGATGAGAATGGCAAAGCTGAATGGAAAAAACCACGCGCGCAGACAGATCAAGCGCCACCAGGCGGTCACCTTGTACTCGCTTGTCACTCCTGCATTGAGATTGGCATCAAGTTCTGCATCGGGCTTGGCATCAACAATGGCAATGCCAACACACCACTTGCCCAATGTCTGACCATAGCGCCACAACCGATACCCATTGAGCAACAGATAACTGCCAATCGCCAGGAGTAACACCCACAGCATCCACCAGCTATCGGCGTAGTCCTCAGCATCCTCAACAACACCGGTCACCATCACTAGAAACACCGTCAAAGCCGGTACCAGCGCGGCATCAATGATCCAAGCCAGGAGCCGCCGCGGACGGCCCGCCAACTGCAACGGCTCAGTCATGCGCACCCCCCACCTCAAACACCAGAAAGGCATTGCCACCGCGCTGCGCACCGACATAACTGTAACCCGCCGTGATCATCAACAGATCATCGGCAACCATCGGACCATGGGCGTCAAACGCCCCTCCGTGGGCTGTCGCGCCATTGACCGCAGGAAATTCCTGCCAGGCGTCATAAACCCACAGTCGCTCGCCGGTATCCGCACGATAAACTTCCACAAAGCCATCCATACTGCCGGTAATCACGACATCGTTGGTCGCCAGCGGTGCGGCGGACAAACCATACTCACAGGCGGTATCAGCACAGCGCGACGGTCGCGCATAATGCCAGCGCTGGACGCCGGTGGTGATGTCCAACGCATACAGGCCTGGGGTCGCTTTACCCGGCGCCGGAAAATCCAGAATGGCTTTGTCGCTGATGGGCGCAAACACCAGGCCCGCTTGTTCGTTCACCGCCAACCCCCAGTGAATACCGCCGATAATGCCACCGCGGCCGACTCGCTGGGTCCAGACCCGCGCCCCGGTTAACGGATCAACCGCGTGCACCTCGCCGGATTTTTGCCCGCCCAGTAACAATGCGTCCCCCGCCGGTGTCCGTGTCAGCACGGTCGGCGCGCCAAAATCCACATCCGGGCCCGTGGGTTTGGGACAGTTGGGATGATTAAGCGCCATCAGATTACACGCTGCCGTATACGCATCATTGGCGGTAAATTGTTGCTGCCACAAAATCTCACCGTTCTCAGCATCCATGGCAAACAACGCATTGCTGGTGCCCGTGGTCGGGTGTGAATAATTCTGGCCGGTACCAAAGTAGAGGATATCGCGCTGCACATCGAAACTTGGCGCACCCCACACCGGCGCGCCGCTGGGACCGTACTTCTGCACAAAGAACCAGTGCGACCCGGTTTGCTCAGCAGGCGTCGCAATGGTCGGCTGGTACCACAAGCGTTTGCCGGTATGCAGATCAAAAGCCACCATCCCGCCACTGGTGGTGCAACACCCGTAAAACGGATTCAACGCCAGACCTACTTCCTGGGAGGCCACCGGAACGTAAACACGATCGCCATGGATCAGCGGGGTGCCGGAAAACCAGGCCAATGGCTGCTCTTCCAGGCGGGCGTGCCAGACAAACTCACCGGTGACCGCATCTATGGCATAAACCCCGGTGATGCGGTCATTAAAGATCAGCAGCTCTCTCTGTCCGGCTCTGGCATGCAGAATAGCGCTGGCAATATAGCCGTCATGTGCAAATACCCAGCGCTCACAACCCGTCTCACGCTCAAGGGCAACCACACCGCGTCCGGCGTCACCGATAAAGATCGTATCTTCGGTGACATAGGGGTACGACCTCGGCGTGTCGTTGCTCAGCGCATACACCCACTTGAGCTGCAAACGGGGTGCCGATTCCGCGGTAAGTTCGGAGCGTGCCTGATAGCGGGTGTTGCGCAAATCCACGCCCCAGCCGTCGCTGTAATCCGCACCAAATTGAGCAGTCTTTGTCACATTGACACATTCGGCCACACACAGGGACGCCTGTAGACACACGCCCACCAGGAAAAAACGTAACACCAGGTTGAAACACTCCCAATTTACCGGCGCGTGCCGGATTTCTTCTTGCGGTTGGTGATAGATCTATCGAAACCCCAATAGTACTCTACGTCGGCGCTGGCAATAAACAAAAACCTCCACCAGCTTACAATAATCAGGACACGGCGAATGCAGAGCACACCAACAACATCAGTTTCCCGCCAGTTAACCCGCCGCGGCCGACAACTTGTGGTCTGGCTGTTTGTCGGTCTGTGTTCAAGTAGTGGGGTTATCGCTCAAGACCACGAGGCCGACCAGGAGCGGGCGCCAGTAGAATTGAGCGTATTAGCGCGAGTGCACTTCAATACCAACGTCAGTAATTTTGTTGATGCCAGAGCGTTCTACGGCAAATTGGGCTTTACCACATTATCCGAGTTTCCCGACACCAATACCCTGGAGATGGCCCAGGCGATTGGCATCAATACCCCCACCAGCTACGATGGCGCCCAGGGTGGCGCTGCGGGTGGTTACTTGTTACACGGTGAGCTGATCAGTTTGGGCTGGTCCGGCGGTGTGATTGATCTCATCGAATTCACCATTCCCCGCAACGACAACCCACCCTACGCACAACTCAACCGGCTCGGCATGACCCACGCAGAGATGCTGACGACTAACCTGGACGCCGACTACGCGCACCTGCAGCAGAGCGGCGTCGAGTTCCTCAGCCCGCCCGTCACTAAGCGCGACGGAAGCCGCTTTGCCGTGTTCAAAGATCTTGATGGCACTTATTATGAGCTGGTTGAAGTTGAAGGCGACGCCGACAGCCCGAATGCCTCAGGTACGCCCCATATCCAGCGTCTGGGCGCGGTCAATATTAACGTGAGTAACTTTGCCGAATCTGCGGCCTGGTACGGTATGTTTGGTTATGAGCAGACCGCGCGGTTGGATGGTACAGAGTCTGCTGCCGTGGCCGCCGCCATGGGCTTTGCTGAACCGTTCGAAATTATCGGTGCGCGATTCACCCACCGCTATGATGGCTCAGAACTCAAACTGGTACAGTGGCTCACCCCGTTTAATTCTGCCCCACCTTACCCCACTCCAATCAACCACCTGGGCATCCATCGCATGGCCTTTTCGACTTCGGATATAGAAGGTGACGTGGCCTTGTTACAGGCGCAAGGCGTGGAAATGATCTCACCGATCACCCCATGCTGCTCCGGTCCTGATTCATGGGGCGGCATCGTGGCGTTCTACGACCCCGACGGCACTATTATGGAACTGGTTGAACAGCCGATGATGACGTTAATGGGTTGGATCACCCGCTTTTTGAATTGATTCGAGTTTTCGTCACGCACCAGCAGGCAGCCGTAGCCCTTCGATGACCCATACTGTGTCCGGCAAGCTGTTGGGCAGGATGATCCCCTGTTGCATCAGTACCGCACCAGGTACATCAACCCCACCCTCCCGCAGCAGCGGTGACGCATCATCGCGATTGGCGGCTGGCGCTGCACGCCGATTGTGCACCAGCTGCAGCCGGTAATTACCGTCTGGCTGCAAGCCCGCCAGGCGCAATGGCTGGCTGGCGGCATGCTGTTGTGTCGTTAACTGAGCAGCAAATACTATGGTCTGGCCAGTGCTTTCCTCAACAAACATCTCTGCCAGAATTCCCGGCTCCGCACACTCCAGACGAAAATGGCGGCCCTGGTGCAACAGCTGACGGTGGGATTTGTACCAAGCGCTCCATAGCCGCAGTGTGTCCGCCTCGCGCTCGCTCATTTCACGCGGGTCCAGCTCAAAACCCATATGCCGGCTGGCGGCGACCGGTGCACGGAAATTCATGGACAGACGCCGTCCAGAAGTATGACACACCGCGGGACCCACATGACTACCAATTACCTCGGGTGGCAGTAATAACGAGGCGTTGCGCTGCATATGCCAGCGTTCATGTGCATCGTTGGAGTCTGATAACCAGAACCGGTCGGTATGTCGCAGGATGCCAAGGTCCATTCGCCCCCCACCGGAACTGCAACTTTCAATAACCACGTGCGGAAACGCCTCCCGCAATCGTGCTAACAGTTGATAAAGTGCGCGCACCTGACGTCCACCGACTGCCCGGCCATGCTGATCCGCAGCCAGGTTGGCGCTGCGGTTCATATCCCATTTCAGGTAGTCGATGGCGTGGTCAGCCAGCAAGCGCTGAAGGCTTTCGAACAGGTACTCAACTACCTCCGGCCGGGTCAGATCCAGCACATACTGATGCCGTCCCGCAACCTGGTCGTAATCGGCGATATCCAGAATCCAGTCAGGATGACTGCGGTACAGCTCAGAGTCTTTGTTCACCATCTCCGGCTCTACCCACAAGCCGAAACGCAACCCCTGTTGCTGTACGTATTCAATCAATGGGGTCAGGCCCGCAGGATATTTGTTGGGGTCCGGGTGCCAGTCACCCAGCCCTGCAGTATCGTCGTGGCGGTTGAGAAACCAGCCGTCATCCAACACAAACAGTTCTGCCCCCGCCGCGACAGCACGTTCCACAATGCTCGTCAGTGTATCCCACTGATGATCGAAGTATATGGCTTCCCAACAATTATAATGTACTGGCCGCTCAGCCAGCCAGGTTGGCGAGTTTAAGATCTGTTGCCGACAATGACGGTGGAAAGCCCAGGACAGGCCGTTATAACCGGTGTTTGAATAGCTGCTGTAGAGCGTGGGTGACGTGTAGTGTTGACCCGATTCAAGGCTCACCTGACCGGGGGCCAGCAGCTCACCAAACTGTAATTGGCGTCGCCCGTCAGGTAGTTCTTCAGCAAGACTGCGATGGTCTCCAGACCAGCCCAGCTGGCAACCCCATACCTCCCCCGTATGTTCACTGGCGCCTGCGGTCGGGATAAGAAAAGCTGGTATGTGCTCATGAGAAGTGCGGCCGAGGCGGTTTTCCCGCATATGCACACCCCGACGCCAGGGAACATCCTGGAGTTGAAATTCCTGGCACCAGCGGCCATAAAACCCGCGCAAACTGGTTGCCTGATCACTCGCCGGCAGCACCGGGCAGGCAAG
>JBCCUW010000019.1:0-19785 GCA_039196385.1 Pseudomonadota bacterium | reverse complement strand
GCTCAAATCGAGCGCTACTGTGGCCAACGTTGAATCTTACATTGTTGTACTGCATCAGTGTCCGAGACTTGCGCCGCGGTGTTTCCATCACCAGTTTGGTAGCCGTCCATATTCCGTCGATGTGCTGAATGTCGCCCTGTGAGAGCTTCTTGATCAGGCGGTCGCGCGCGTCGTAGAACTCTACTTGGAGGGCAATCCAGTATTCAGCGTCAACCCAGGAGCGCCGGCGATGATAGTTGCTGTCTTTAGCTTTGGCAGCAATTGGCATTGAGTCAATAACGTATACCTGGCGCTGACCCAGTTCGGACACTTCCACAAAGTTATGCGTATCGTCGTCCACTGCCCTGCTTTCGATGTCTTCGTTGGCAAAGTCACTGCGCATGAACGAGCCCTTTTTACCGCCACCACTGATCCGCCGAATCAGGTTGTCGGAAGGAAAAAACACCCACATGTCGTCGTCCTGGAGTGGGTCCTCGTAAGTCCATGATAGATACTGTGTGTCGCGAACGTCAGCGGGTTCCAGAAAGCGGATGAGAGAGCGTTCGTCATCACCAAATTTTTTGTTCAGAATAGCAAGTTTTCGCACCAGCTGTTGATTACCCCGTTGAATGACCATTGTGGCATCGCGTGTCCCGTCTTCTGAGCTGTCGATCTGATCCATTTTCTCAGCGATTTCACGTCCCGTTGGGTGGCTTGTTTGTGCCACGGATGGCATCAGAAACAGCGTGCTGACGCCCAATAGATTTAAGAGTGTAGTTTTCATCTTGAGTCCCTCACGAATTAAGTCGTGGCATAAGTTTCTGAGACAGAGTTTTCAGGTCGCTCGCGACCCAGTGGTTTCAGCCAGCCAAGCAGCACCGGGACAAGCAGAAACTCGGCAAGCAGCGCTGTGGAAAAAGCCAGCATCGAAGCCCAGGCAAAATTTCGCGGCCCCGCAAAGATCGACAGGAGAAAACCACTGAAGCCGACGATCAATACCAGCGTGGTAAACAACAATGGCCGGCCAACAGTTCTCAGCGTTTGCAGATAAGCGGCGCGATAGTTGCGGGTCGCCACGAAATAGCGCCGGTATCTGACAAAAAAGTGCACGGTATCGTCTACGGCGACACCCAGAATCATAGGTGCAAGGACCATCCCGATCATGTTTAGCTGTGCGCCAGCCCAGCCCATGGCGCCGAGGGCGAATACAACGGGCAGAACGTTGGGGATCATTGCAATCGCGCCCAGGGCGAATGAGCGCAGGGTAATAATCATGACGATGGCAATGGCGATAAAAGCCAGAGTGAAGCTCTGCAGCTGACCTTTGGCGATTAAGTCCGCAATGCGCGAGAACATGCTCAGTGTGCCGGTGTCATACACTTCAATGTCTGTTGCAAACTCGTCCTTAACAAACTCCCGCACCGCACTTTGTAGTCGTTCAACGTCACGCATGGCAATGCTGCGAGTACGCGCCTGAACTCTGAGTTGGTCGTACGTGAAACTGACGTAACGATCCAACTGCCTGCCGCCGCCGCTTTCGTACAGCAGCAGATATTCCGCCACCTGGGCGCTACGCTGCGGCAGTTGATAATACTCCGGGTCATTTTCATGTACAGCCCGGTGCATTTGCTTCAGCTGATCCAGCACGCTGGTGGTCTGGGTGACTTCTGGCTGCGTTTCTAGAAATTGTTGTAGCCGTTCGACACTGCGTAACAAGCTGATGTCTTTGATTCCGTCCGGCCTGCCCGAGTCCACAACCAGCTCAATGGACATTGAACCGCCCATTTTGTTGTCGACATAGTTGAACGCAACGCGCAGGGGATTGTCTTTAGGCAGATCCTGGATGGTGTTGGTTTCTATCACCAACCGACTCATGCCGACTAAAGCGGCAACCGTAAGGACCAGAAACAACAACGCGATTTTGCCGGGATTGGATAACACCGTTTCACCGGTGCGTGTCAGGATGCGATCGAACAGATCTGCATCTGCGCCTTGCTCTTCCGTCGGCTCGGCTGGCTTTCTTTCGCGAGTAAAAGACAGAACGGGTACAGCAAAGATAAAGGTCAGGATAAAGGCAATGGTCACCCCGATTGCGGCCTGGATACCCAATTGTTGCAGTGGCAGTAAATCGGTTGCGACAAAGGCACCAAAGCCCAGAGCGGTTGTCAGTGTGGTCAACACAATGGGACGGGTGACCAGATCCAGGGTGTTGCCCAACGCCTCAGATCTGGATTCTCCCTGACGCTCGTGTTGCTGAAGTTCCGCAACCACATGCATTGTGTCGCCGATACCGACACACAAGAGCAGCGTGGGAACCAGAATGACCAGCAAATTGAGGGTGAACCCCAGGATTGCAACCAGGCCCATGGTCCAGATGACACTCAGGATCACGGTTGCTGCAGGTACCAACACCCCGGTTATGGAGCGTGTGGTGAAAGCCAGCACCAGGCACATGCCCAGCAGGGCACCCATCATCCAGCGCGGCGCTTCGGTCGCGGTCTGGCCATCCATGTCATAGTCCATAATGGGGCCGCCAACCAGATGTGTGTCGAAGCGGTCGAACTCGCTTGCGATATCCAAAATAACCGGTGGGCTCTCTTTCCTTGGATCAATACCCAGTTCGGGATAATTTTCGAATTCGAGCAGTAGGCCCAGTGTCTGTCCGTCTCCGGACACCAGTCGATCCTTGTACAAAGGATCCGCCACGGCCTTTGCGCCAATGTTCCGCAGCGCAGGTTGAGCCAAATCCAGGGACGGAAACAGTTCGTCAATAACAATACCGCCGGGCACACCTTCGATTGATTCAACGTTGCCAACCCAGGTCAATTCCAGCAGGTGAGGCACGTCCTGTTCAAGGCGTTTGGCCAGTTGATCCAGCGTCTGCAGCGTACTGGCGTCGAATGCATCAGGAACGTCAACCAGGATGAAGACAAAGTCATCGTTGCCGAAGGTTTCTTTGAATTCATCCAATCGTATTTTGGTTGGATCTCCGGTCTGGAAGAACGACTCGTTGGAATTGTCGATGGTCAGATTGGATAGCTGGGACCCCGCCAACAGCGTCACCACCGCCGTCAGCACCAGGCATAACCAGCGGAAGCGAATCAAGAATCTGGCCAGATGCATGGATTGTTGCTGCACTTCTGCTGCCGCCTTGCTAAGATAGTTAATATCATTAAATAACAAATGATAATCATTATCAACAAAGCAAATGAGATATTTTGGCAAGCGATCAAGAAAATATGCATCGCGTTCCTGTTAACATGCATCGCTGCACTTCGTTTGGGACCTGCCAGACACCAATATGAAACGTCATCGTAGAGCCCCTAGTGAACAACCACCCCCTGCGGTCGGCGGCCGACCTGCCCTGGTGACGAAGGAGCAGATTGTTGATGCTGCCCTGGCGCTGGGGGTAGACAACCTGTCTATGCATGGGCTTGCCCGACATCTGGGTGTATCGACCGCAGCACTGTATCGCTACGTTGGATCGCGAGAGGGGTTGCTGGATGCCTGCATGGACGTGTTTTGTGAGCGAGTTGAGCTGCCTTCCCAGGATTTACCCTGGCGCGACTACCTGATCGGATTGAGTGTCAGCTTCAGAAATGCGTTGCTTAAAACTCCGGGAGCCAGCGTTTACGGCATAAAGGTGGGCCCTACCACACCTGCGGCTTATCGCATTATCGAAAAATCTCTCGCAGTGCTGCGACAAGCAGGTTTCTCCCCTCTGGGGGCCTTCCGGGCTTACGGGTTAGTGCTTGATCATGTCTTTACCTGCGTGCAGAAGGAAGAACAGTACGCCCGGCTTGAACAGGAAAATGGCCGCTATGGCTACCAGATGCTGCAGCTTGATGACGCCACGTTGGCCCGGTTCCCATATATGGCGGAGTCTATTCAGGCAATGTTGCCCCCGGACCTTGAATCCGGTTACCAGATGCAGGTGGCGGCGATTGTGCGCGGGCTCGAGATTGACTGAGGCCCGGACTTGTCATTAGGGTGAGGCGGTCTGTGCCGGATTTGCCCTTCGGTACTGGTAGTACCATACGCCAACAAATAGTCCAGCCAAAATTGCGCTGACAACCGCCACGCCAGGGGCGTATAACCGCTGCAGTTCATACACAGCCGTGCCGGTCACCGGGCCGATCACGTACCCGGCAGACATGGTCGCCTGCATCAGACCCGCAACTTTTCCTTGTTGCTGCTCATCACTGAGCAGTGAAGCCGCAGCCAACAATCCTGGGGTAACCAAGCCGAAACCACAACCCATGACCGCGGCGCTGGCAATGAGTTGAATAAAACTGGTGGCGGTGGCGTAAATGAGCAAGCTGGCAAGCACAAGGGGAAAACCAACCAACAGCAATGTGCTGGGAGTCGGCTTCAACACTTGAATGACGCCACCCTGAACACCCAGCGTGCCTACCGCGATTGTCATAAAGCAGAAACCGGTTAAACGCGCGGCTTCAGTGCTATCGAGCTGCAGCACGTCCTGCAGATTGAAGGCAAAAGTCTGCTGCACGACTGACATGGCGATATAGAAGGCCAGTCCTGCGGCAATCAGTGGGATCAGCGTGCTGCGGTCCAGCGGTGTCACTTCAGTAGAGTCGTCAGCGCGACGCGGTACGCTCGGCAGATAGAACCAGGCAACAAGCGCGGTGATCAGGCCGAAAACTGCAATGGCGTAGAGCGGAGTTAGCAGGCCGAAGCTGACCAACAATGCGGCGGACGCCGGTCCCAGGACCATGCCTATACCGAATGCGGCACCAACGCCCGCAATGGCGGACGAGCGTCCCTGCTCATCCGACAAGTCGGCCATCAAAGCCACTGATGCGGGTTGAATACCTGCCCCAAGGGCGGCATAGAGCAAACGCAGCAACAGCAGGCTGATGAACGTGGTGGTGACCGCCAGGCTGGCGTTCAAGCCCAGATGCATGACACCCGCAAAAGCTAGACTGATCAAACCGTACGTCGTCAAGCCGAAGACGATGGTGGGTCGTCTGCCCCACCGATCAGAAATCCGTCCCCACACTGCGGAGGAAAAAACAAACACCACCGCCGCAGCAGAAATGATGATGCCCAGCTGGGTTTCACGCAGCCCCATCTCGCGAAAGGCGGGACCAGCGAGCGCAAACAAAACCGTCTGTCCCATTGAATAGGCGATCAGCCCGGGTGCGAGTACTGCCATGGCATGGCGACTGGTCTGGCTCATCGATATTCCATGGTTAGCGCATTGTTTTGTCGTTAGCCGACGAAGGCCATTCTTTCTGGTTTTTCGCCAGGAGCCTCGCGACCCTGCAGCCAGGCGAGTACAGTGTCCGCGTCGGAGCACTCAAATGGGTCGGTAGGGCAATTGTCTGTCAGGCCAGCCTCAACAAAGGTTTGCTTGATCTGTCCATCGACGATCACCATCGCGTACCGCCAGGACCGCAGGCCGAATCCCAGATTCTGCTTATCCACCAGCATGCCCATTTTGCGGGTAAATTCACCGTTCCCGTCGGGTAGCATCTTCACGCGCTTGGCGCCCAGCTGTTTGCCCCACTGGTACATAACGAAAGCATCGTTGACTGACAGGCAATAGATGTCATCTACGCCTGCAGCAACAAATTCGTCGTACAGTTCTTCGTAGCGGGGGAGGTGCGTTGAAGAGCAGGTTGGAGTGAACGCACCGGGCAAAGCAAAAACCACGACCTTCCGATCTTTGAACAGATCCTGCGTCTGCACTTCCTCCCAGCGGAACGGGTTATCCCCACCAACGGCCTCATCACGGACGCGGGTTTGGAGGGTGGCGTTTGGTGCGGTAGTCATCTTGTGTCCTTATTTAGTTAATGGCAGCTACATTAATTTACATTGAGGTAAACGTATAATATTAATGAGAATGATTTGCATTTGCAATAGAAATGCGGTCGAATAAGGCTTCGTTTAATGCATGGGGAACCGCAGATCAATGGAAAGCCTAGTCGGTAACAATGGTGGTCGGACCTTCGACCAGGAAATAAGAGATACCAAGGCGGCGATGAACCTGCTCGAAGAGCTTGTGCCGAAGGTTTTTTCGGACAGTGGTCCTGCCGTTTTAGCCCGACTGGATAACGCGCTGCTGAATATTGCGGTGAACCGGATTCTCGCGGTTGAAGGCCCGCAAAGAACAGCGGCGATCTTGATGCGCCTGGCTGATGCCATGGTCTCCGAGCAGTTACCCACTGCAGACCACCCTATCGACTTGACCAGCCTGAACGGCTGATTAAACGCTTTGATGTGTAATCTTGACCAAGGGGAAACAGCTATGGCTCGCAATATTATTCTGGCGGCGTCTTTTTTGGCCGCTTTGTGTGCGCCTCTTTCTCTGCAGGCCAGCGCTGCAGAAGTGGAGCGTGAAACAGAAGTACTCACGGTGGTGGGAACCAGGACCGAGCGTCAGTTGAACGAGGTGGGAGCCACCATTTCTGTCATCACCAGTGAAGAAATAGAGCGCCAGATCAGTCGTGACATCTCAGATCTTGTGCGCTTTGAAGCAGGCGTCAGTGTCAGTGGTACTGGTAGCCGGTTTGGTTTGTCCGGATTTAACATCCGCGGCATTGAGGGCAATCGCGTGCTCACCGTCGTTGACGGCGTGCGGGTGCCGGACGAGTTCAGTTTCGGCCCGTTTCTTAGTTCGCGTCGCGACTTTGTTGATGTCGACAGCGTAGAGATGGTTGAAATTGCTCGTGGCCCCATTTCTTCTTTGTATGGCAGCGATGCCCTGGGTGGGATTGTCTCTTTCACGACTAAAACACCTAGCTACTACGTGAGTGACGATGAACCTTTTCACGCTGGGGTTAATCTTGGCTATTCCAGCGACGACAGTAGTGCTAACGGCGCCACCACTCTAGCGGCGGGTAATGACACGATTGCGGGTTTGATTACCTACACGCGTCGTGAGGCGGATGAAACCGAAACTCAGGGCTCGTCGGGTTTCCTGACAGCCGCGCGCCAAGAAGCTGACCCCCAGGACATCGAGGTTGACAGCTTCAGCGCCAAGCTGGAATTGGAGCCCCGAACGGGACACACGCTGTTGTTGGGTTACGAACAGTTTGAGCACACCTCGGACGCCCAGATTTTGTCCGACTACGGACTAGTGCTGGCGGGGTTCGGGCCGCCGACCATCGTGAATACCCGGGATGCCAGCGATACACGTGAGCGGCAGAAGTGGACCTTCGATTACAACTACGACGGTGATAACGGCTGGAGTTTGGGATTTAAGGTTTACCAGCAGACCGGCACAACAGAACAGCGCACGGATGAAAATCGCACCGCTGCCAGCGGGCCGCAGACACGCTTTCGCTACTCAGAATTTGAGCAGGAGATTGAGGGTGCGCTGCTGCAGGTAGGCACAACGTTTGCCACCGGTGAGGTAAATCACACGCTGACGTATGGCGTGGACTATTATGTTACTGACAATGAATCCTTACGTAACGGCGGCACTTTTCTCCTGGATGGCACGCCGGTATTTGAGTTTAACCCGCTGCCTACGCGAGATTTTCCAATTACTGAAGTCACGCAGATTGCCTATTTTCTGCAGGATGAAATTGAGTTCCTGGACGGTAAGTTGCGTGTGACGCCGGGATTGCGCTACGACCAGTTTGATGCAGAAACGGAAGTCGACGCGATCTACCTGTCGGGTAATCCAGGCACTGCGCCGCCAGAAGATTATGATGACTCGGAGCTGACGGCATCGCTTTCTGTCGTCTATCAGCTGAATGAAGCCTGGTCGGTATTTGGCCGCTACAGCGAAGGTTTCAGGGCGCCACCTTACGATGATGTGAATGTCGGATTCACGAATCCGCTTGGTAACTACAAGACAATCTCCAATACCGGTCTGGTCTCAGAAACCAGCCAGGGATACGAAGTGGGCCTCCGTTGGGACAGTCAGTTCGGCAACATGTTGCTTTCGGCATTTACCAATGACTACGAAGATTTTATCGACCCACTGTCCATCGCACCCCAATTCCTCGCTACAGGTGGCATTGATCCCGTAGATGGCTTCCGCACCTTTCAATCGGTCAACCGCGCCGAAGTTGAAATAGACGGGATAGAGTTAAGTGGCCTGCTGGAACTGGGAGAGCTGACAGAAGTGTTGCAAGGTTTTGGGTTGCGCTATTCGCTTGCGTATGCCGATGGCGAGGACGTACAGGCAGACGAGCCTTTAGACACGGTGAATCCGTTCACTGCGGTGCTTGGCCTGATCTATGATGCCCCTAATGGGCGATGGGGTGGGCAGCTGCTGATGACGCTTGTTGAAGGTAAAGATGCCAGTGACATCTCCAGTGACAGTGATCGCCCGGAGACCTCTGGTTATGGCATCATCGACCTGCTCACCTACGTGGATCTTACGGAAAAGATCAGCCTGAACGTGGGCTTGTTTAATATTACTGACAGAGAGTACATCCGATGGGGTGACACGCTATCCATTGGTACCGACGCACCGGAAAGGTTCACGCAACCGGGATTTAATGCGGGCGCAACGCTTAAGGTGGTGTTCTGATGAATAGAGCCCTGGCGGTAGTGGTCGTCGTCTGGTGCCTTAGCAGTGCGCAAGCTGCGGCCCAGTCCTGTCCTGACGATCTGGATGCCCGCCGGGTTGCCGTGGCTGGGGGTTCGATCACAGAGATTATCTATGCATTGGGAATGCAGTCCCAACTGGTCGCAGTTGATCGAACCTCTAATTATCCCGAGGCAGCAACCCGTTTGCCCTCCATCGGCTATGTACGCGCGGTCTCTGCTGAAGGTCTTTTGAGTTTGGATCCGACCCTGGTGCTCGGGGAACATGACACAGGGCCATTGGAAGTGGTGGCGCAGGTCCGTAACGCTGGGGTCCCCGTTGTTGTGATTCCAGAGGTTCATACTGTGGACGGAATTTTTGCCAAGGTGGATTGTGTCGCGACAATCATGGGTGCGCCGTCTGCAGCGGTCACTGCCCTTAAGGCATCCATGCAAGACCAGGTACAGCAGATACAGTCCGTCATTGCGGACACCAAGCCCAGGGTTGCCGTGCTTTTGTCACTTGCAGATGGGGTGCCCACTGGTGGTGGCACGGCAACGTCCGCTGACGGTGTCCTGGCAATGGCTGGGGCTGAAAACGTGCTTGCCGGATTCGAAGGTTGGAAACCTATTTCCCTAGAAGCGATGGCAGCCTCTGACCCACAGTACATTGTGATGCCCGATCGCGGGCTGGTAGCAGCCGGTGGGCGTAATGCGGTGCGTGCCCATCCCAGTATTGCCCTCACCCAGGCAGGCCAGGCAGATCGGATTATCGGCATCGATGGAATGTCGCTGCTGGGTTTTGGACCGCGCACACTCGGTGCGGCGGTTGAGCTTGCGAGAGCTTTCAAGGCCGGGCCTGCGGGTCAGTGAACACGGCAACACCGGGGCGTGTTCTCGCCCGGTCCCTCGATCCCAGAATGGGGAAACTCTGGCTGTTGCTGATCGTCGCCGGAATTGCGCTGTCAGCGGCGCTGGCCATCGGCGCCATCCCTTTGCCGCTTTGGGATATAGTCACCCGCCAAGCGACGCCCCTGCAAGATACTGTTTTCATGGACATTCGCGCCCCGCGGGTGCTGCTCGCGGGCTGCGTGGGTGCCGTGTTGGGGTTGGCGGGTGCCTGTCTGCAGGGATTGTTTCGTAATCCGCTGGCAGATCCAACTTTGATTGGTGTTTCATCCGGAGCCGCACTGGGTGCGGTGGCGATGATTGTGCTCGGTGATGCGCTGCAGCTACCGGCGTTGCTTGCGGCGTATGCCGTACCGGTTGCGGCGATTTGCGGTGCGTTACTGGTCACTTCGTTTCTTTATGCCTTTGCGGCCAGATTTGGACAGTTCAATATAGTCACTCTCCTGCTGGTGGGGATAGCAGTAAATGCCATGTCTACTGTAGGAATTGGTGCCTTTGAATATCTCAGCGACGACCGTCAGCTGCGTAATCTGGTGTTCTGGATGATGGGCAGTTTTGGTCGCGCGGGTTGGCAAACGGTCTTGCCCGCTCTGGTGGTCATGATTTTGGCCGGTTTGATTCTATTGCGTCAGAGTCGGGGGCTGGATCTGATTCAACTGGGTGAGGCGGATGCATCGTTTCTGGGTGTTGATGTGGGACGTCTCAAACGTCTGGTGATTCTCATGTCTGCAGTCGCGGTTGGGGCGGGCGTAGCGCTGTCCGGGATTATCGGGTTTGTGGGCCTGGTGGTGCCCCATCTGGTGCGCCTGTTGATTGGTCCGCTGCACCGCTTCCTGCTGCCGGGTTCAATCTTGCTAGGCGCTGGTTTGATGATGTCGGCGGACCTGTTTGCCCGCACCATTATTGTGCCCGCGGAGCTGCCTGTCAGTCTGGTCACCAGTGCTCTGGGTGCGCCGTTCTTTTTGTGGCTGATCGCTCGGTCAAGGCGTGTATGAGTATTCGATTGAGTAACGTCAGTTATTCCCAGGGCACCGCTTGCCTGTTGGATGGGGTGACGACGAGTTTTACCGCTGGCCAGGTGAGTGCCATTGTTGGGCCCAACGGGGCCGGTAAAACCACCCTGATGCGGTTGATCAGCGGTGAAATGCAGGGTTCGGGTGAGATCTTCTATCACGAGCGCAATCTGCGTCAGCTGTCATTGCGTGCGCAGGCCGCGTGTCGAGCTGTGATGACTCAGAGCAGTCAGGTCGTGTTTGATTTTTCGGTAGAAGACATCCTCCACATGGGTTGGATACAGTCCGACCGGCTCTTGCTCAACGAAACTCTGAGCGCCGTCGCGAACCGATGCGGCATCAGCAGTTTTCTAGACCGCCGATTTAATTCTTTGTCTGGCGGAGAACAACAGCGGGTTCAATTTGCGCGCGCCCTGTTGCAACTGAGCCCGGTTGCCGAGAGTAATTATCCAGCTTTCCTGCTGTTGGACGAACCCACCGCCAGCCTGGATGTTGCACACGAGATGATGGTCCTCGGGCTGGCTAAAGAAGCGGCGGCGCAGGGGCTTGGGGTCGTAGTAATTCTGCACGATCTCAACCTGGCCAGCCGGTTCGCTGACAACATCTACCTGATGCGCGATGCGCAGCTTATTGCCGCGGGTCCGCCGGAGCACATCCTGGTGGCAGATCTGCTCAGCGAGGTTTACGCCACACCGCTGATGGTGGAACAACACCCTCAACTACAGTGCAGAATTGTGCTGGCCCGATAACACGATCAAAATTGTTTAGTTTAATGGAGTAGAACAATGCCTGGTGAATACAACGTCCAAGTGGCCGCCCAGAGTCAATTGTCGCCGCATATGCGACGAGTGGAATTTGTTGGCGAGGCGCTGGCCGATTTCCCCGACAACCAGGAAAGTGGCTACGTCAAGTTGCAGGTTCCGGTTGCCGGTGGCGGACACGTGATGCGTTCTTACACGATCCGTCACTTTAACCTGGCACAACGCCGGCTGGTGATGGACTTTGTGGATCACGGTGATGCAGGTCCTGCGTCGCATTGGGTGCGGCATTGTGCTGTGGGTGAGCACATCATCATTCGCGGTCCGGGCGAAAAGAAGTTGGTGGATCCTGCGGCGGATTGGTACCTGATCGCCGGTGACCTCAGCGCCTTACCCGCACTCAGCGTGAATGTTGAACAGCTCCGCGCAGACGCCAGAGGGTACGTGGTGATCGAAGTGCCGGACCAGCGTGACATTCAACCGTTGGAGGTTCCCAACAATATGAGTCTGCGCTGGATGGTGAATCCCGACGGCAGTCAACCTAACCGGCGCCTGGTCGATGAAGTTCTGCAACTGAAGTGGTTACCCGGACAGGTCTATCCCTGGTTTGCAGGAGAATTTGAGGCGATGCGGCAAATGCGTCGCTATTTCCGTGACGAAAGAATGGTGCCGCGTCAGAACATGTACGTGAGCTGCTATTGGAAGCTGGGTGACAGCGACGAAGGGATGAAACAGGCGAAGCGGCTGGATGCGGAAGCCGACGCCCGGGCGCAGGCGATTGCTTAACGGTCGTGTACCGTTTCGCGCGCTCCCAGTGCCAATGCCTAATTTATCAAATGCGCGTTCAGCGTATCGGCAATTTCGCCCGCTGCTGCATCAGCGTTGTATTTTTCTCCGGCAAAAGTGTCTGCCAAAGCAAACATCTTCATAAACAGGGCATCTTTGCCGGTTCCCATATTCAGCGCAGTGCCGTCACTGGACGACAATAAGCTATCCCATTGTTTGCGCACCTCTGCCCAAAACAGGCCCGTGTTGTCCCAGTATTGGTCACCGGCAGACCAATCGTGATTGTCGATTCTCTCATAGCGGTTTAAGCCGGCTTCAACAGCCAGCACTTTAGCGGGCTGCAACTGACCATCATCTGCCGTTAACACGACTTTGTTGTTGTTCTCAACGTGGATCCAGCCTGTGGGTGTGATGGTATGGCGGTTGCTGCCGATTAACACTTGATAGTCGTCCCGCACGCTGAACTCACGCCTTGGCAGCGGTCGCCAGGTTTCAGCGCTCTCCCAGCTGGAGTAGTTTTCAGTATGTTGCCAGCGTCCGTGTGCTGCATAGCGCGGTGAATCGTCCACCTGATACACGCTCTGCACCCAGCTGCCGCGAACGTCGGCGCGCGGAACTTTCCGCAGTTCCCAGCGATTGTCGCCGACAAACGCGAAGTGACGTTTCTGTTCGTACTGCCAGTCCTGCCGCCAGTGCTTCACCACAATAGGATCGGACGTGGTGCCATCGGGCATATTGATGAACATCACCAGAATATGCTGCAGGCTGATGTAATCCGTCTCATCGGCGACAACGTACACGCGTTCAGTGCCCCAGGATTGATAAGGCGGTGGAGGCGAGTAGTCGGGCGTGAAACCGGCTGTTTCGATGAAATCAAACGAGGCGCGGTACGGTCCGGCCATGGCCAGAATGGCGCGTCTGTCCTTTTCTTTGGTGCTGATCCCGGGTTCCTGCAGCGCCTGCCATGCATCACCGGGTGCTGTCACCAGATCAACCGCGCTGCCTGAAGTGGTGCCACCGCGGGGTGCCATGTCACTGTCCGGCCGAAACTGCCAGGCAAAGGTGTATTGTCTGGCGTCCACTGCGGTTGCTGTCTCGGCCTGCTCATCGGCCAATACCGGGGCGAGGGGGCACAAGCTGAACAATGCAGTAAACAAAACGGTGGGGGCTAGGCGGCCAAGTTTGGACCTGTATGGCAATTGCATCTGGCGAGCTCTCAAATATTTGCGCTATTTTAGGCGCAAATGAGAATCATTACCATCTCGTAATTAGCGCCCTTTTAAAAACGGTCAGCATACTACGTAAAAGATGAGCCAGAGCGGCTGTGAGCCGGGCTAAATCACATTAAACCGCACATGCCCTTCGCCGTATCCCGGTACGGTCAAGGTATAGCATTTTTCTTCCGGCGTGCTGGCGATATCCACCGTTTCGTCGGTTAACGCTTTCAACTTCAAGTGAGGCGTATTGTCGTTCATCAGCAAGGCCGAGAAAATATTCATGACCTCATAGAGATTGTCTTTGGCCACGCTGCTGATTTCACCATCTGCAATGAATTCGGATGCAACATCCGCCGGTAGCATGGAGAACGCGGCGCCGGCGTAGCTGGCGAACTGAATGTCAGCTTCACAGGAGGCCACATTGTCCCCTTCAGCGTTCACGAAACTTGCAGAAAAGGTTGTGTCAAAGGTGTTGGCGCTTTCGCAAGCGGACGCGTCGTCGCCAAACAGCATCTTCATTGTTTCAATCAGTTTGTCTTCACCTGGAAATGTGTATTGCATGACCCTACCCCAGAAATTCCGTGAGACTGGCCTGGAAAGACTCAGCCGTGAAAGGTTTGGCAATCATGAATGCGGCACCCGCATCACCCGCAACTTTGCGCATTTCGCCGGTTGCTTCGGTGGTGACAAAGCCAAACTTGGGCATCGGCTTGTGCTCTTTTTCGTTGAGTGTTTTGAGCACGTCGATCCCGTTCATTGTCGGCATGTTCCAATCGCACAGGACCACGTCTGGCGCTTCTGCTTCGATCGTCTCCAGGGCGGTGGTGCCGTCATCAGCCTGCACAAAATCGTGATCACCGAAACCTGCCTGGCGCAAAGTCCGGAGCACCATCATGCGCATCGCAGAGCTGTCATCAACAATCAGTACTTTCATGGTTTCTCCAATTTCTCCAATTTGGGTATATCTAATTAAGTCTAGACGAATAGTGGGGTTGCGCTATTTGCGCACCCAGACCGTTTTGCCGAGGCATTCGTAATCTGTGGTCAAGTCCAAGAGCGACTCTGAGTGCCCCACCACCAGGTAATCTCCAGGCCGTTGGAGTTCTGCAAATCGCTGGTACAGCTTTTTCTTCGTGGGTTCGTCGAAGTAAATCACCACGTTGCGGCAAAAAATGAGGTCGAAGGGCCC
This sequence comes from Pseudomonadota bacterium, assembly GCA_039196385.1. Classification (GTDB taxonomy): domain Bacteria; phylum Pseudomonadota; class Gammaproteobacteria; order Pseudomonadales; family Azotimanducaceae; genus UBA4421. The sequence goes on along the minus strand of JBCCUW010000019.1, from coordinate 5,429 downwards.
CTTCATCGGCCAGCTGCGCAACAGGTTCAGGCGTTTGAAATGCACCCACTTGCGCAATTTCTCACTGACCTGGTAATCGCCGTTCGTGGTGCGGTTGAAAAACTCGCCCCGCATAGCAGGGGGCATTTTCTGCAGGGTCTGCTCGCGATAAATACCCTGCTGACCTTTAAACAGCGCTTCAGGGTCGATGTCTGTCGCGAGTATTTTGAAGTCTCTTGGCGTTCGTTGAGTCAGAGCGGGGGTGAGGCAGGCGGCGATTGAATAAGGTTCTTCGCCGGTTGAGCAAGCTGAAGACCAGATCCGTACGCGATTCTTGTCACTCAATATTCGTTGATTTGCGAACTCATCTGCCAGAAACGTAAAGTGGTGTGGTTCTCGATAAAAACTAGTGACGTTGGTGGAAATAATGCTGGGGATCGCGTTGATTTCCAGTGCATCACCAGCGCGCAGCAGTTTAAGGTATTCTTCGAAGCCGGAGAGTTTCTGTGCGCGAATGCGCCGCACAAACCTGGAATAGGTCAGATCCTTTTTTGCGTCACTCAAGACAATGCCGGTGTGCTCGTACACCAGTTTGCTGAGTTCTTTGAAGTGCCCGTCAGTAAAACTGAAACTTTGTGCGGGAGAGGGTACACTCATGTTGTATTGCTCTTGTCGAGAAGCGCATGCGCGGTTGCCGAAACTGCTCTAGCGATTCGATTCAGGGGTAAGACTCTGTCTACTGCACCCAACTTAACAGCGGCCCCGGGCATACCCCAGACCACACTGGTTTTTTCATCCTGAGCGTAAGTGGTAATACCGGCCTGGTGCATTCTGAGCATGGCTTGCGCGCCGTCGTTCCCCATTCCGGTCAACATGACTGCACACGCTTTGTCAGCGTAATGTCGAGTTACCGAGTCGAACAACATCTCCACGGACGGCTTGTGACCATTGCACAGCTCGCCGTCAACCAGGCGAATATGTTTGGCGCGGCTCACCGTCATGTGAGTGTCACCGGGCGCGATATAGGCATGCCCCTGGTACAAAGGTTGAGATTGTCTGGCGTGCACAATTTTGACTTTAGAAATCCGGTCCAACCCATCTGCAAAGCTTGCTGAGAAATCGGCCGGAATGTGCTGCACTATGACGATTGGCGGCAAGTCGCCGGGAAGCGCACGCACAATATCTCTCAGCGCGGTATTGCCACCTGTGGAAGAACCGATGGCGATGATCGAGTCAACTTGTTTGGGCTTCTCGTCGGCGTCACGAGTTTGCGGTTCAGCGTTTGCAGCTCGTGGGTTGGGTAGTTTGTTGGATACTTTGATAGGAGTTTTCGTGATAGAGGCGGCTTTCAGTCGACCTGCCAGATTGCGCGCATAGGTATCCAGTTCCAGTGGCGGCACGCTGAACGGATCTTTGACCACGTCCACCGCCCCAAGCTTCAGGGCCATGTGTGTGCTGTCGCTGTCCGTATCGCACATCATGACAACAGGGGTTGGCCTTAACCGCATGAGGTTCTTTAGGAAAACGAACGCTCTGCCATCAGCTAAATCAGCGCTTAGTATTACAACCTGCGGATCGACGCGTTTTATCAATGCCCGCGCTGCTTCCGCAGACTCTGCATGGCCAAGCACACGGATGTCGCTTTCCATCTCCAGCAGATGCGTAATCAGCAGTCGCATGGACGGATCGCTCTCAAGAATGACGGTGGTGATTTGAGTGTGTGATGACAATGCGTTCATGACATATTCATCCCGCTAATTCAGCTTTGAGCCAATCTGGTTGAGGTAGCGTTTTTCGTCAGCTGCAACGCTTTCCGCGTATACGCTGCGTAGTTTTTTCAAGCGGGCCTTGCCACTGGCAGGGTGGTAATGGAGCTTACGCGAATAGTTGCCGCCAAGATCTTCGCCGGCGACAGCCAGGCCTTTCTGGCGCACGTAGCGCCGCACGAAGTCGACGTTGTGTGCACCGACGTCAGACAGTATCGGCAGAACGCTGCCGCCGCCGAACAGTTTCACCTCCAGTTCTACGTGCGGTCCGGTACGCTTGTGAATCTGGCGCAACAGATGTTCCATGGCATGGATGCCATAGCGCATTTCCATGACACGATCGTTGTGTGTAGAGCCTTCAGCATGTGGCAGCAGAAAGTGGTTCATGCCGCCAATGCCGGTTTTTTTGTCGCGGATACAGGCACTGACGCAGGACCCCAGCACCGTCGAGATGGTCTCATCAGGGCTGCCAGTGATGTAACACTCCCCTGCGGATATGTTGACCACCCGACCTGGGCTAAACTCTGCTTGGGTTACGCTCTGCATCGAGTGCTCTAGATGGTTACCGAATCGGTTGAGATGCTGGCCTTCTGCCGTCGTTGCACTAAACCCTGCACGTCCAGAATAAGGGATACGGTTCCGTCTCCCAGTATGGTCGCACCGGACAGCCCTTCAACGGGCCGATAATTTTCTTCCAGGGATTTAATGACCACCTGCTGCTGTTCTTTCAACTCATCCACCAGGAGGCCGAGTTGTTTGCCGTCGGATTCTAAAACCACGAGCAAACCTTCTTCTTGCCGCTCGTCGTTGGTTTGATCGCCGAATGCTTCGGCCAGAGTGGTTACGGGAATGTATTCGCCACGTATTCGGCAGACCCGGCCGCGACCGGCAAGTGTGTGAATGTCTTTCGTGGTGAGCTGGATTGTTTCGACAATGGACAGCAGAGAAATGATGTAAGTCTCGCCCGCGACGGAAACAAGTTGTCCATCCAGAATGGCGAGCGTGAGTGGTAGACGGATGGTGAACGTTGTGCCTTGTCCCTGCACCGAATTAACCTCAACCGTACCGCCAAGATCCTTGATGTTCCGGCGGACAACATCCATACCCACGCCGCGGCCTGAAACGTCCGTGACGTTTTGCGCGGTTGAAAAGCCAGCCATAAACACCAGGCTCGCGATGCGCTCATCGGAGAGCTGTTCGTCCCGCCCGACCAGACCTTTTTCAATCGCTTTGTTAAGAATCTTCTGGTGGTCCAGCCCTTTGCCGTCATCTTTGACCTCAATCACGATCTTGCCGCTTTCGTGGTAAGCGCTAAGCGTCAGTGTGCCCTTGCGTGATTTGCCTGCGGCCTCTCTGTCATCGGGTGATTCGATGCCATGATCCAAAGAATTGCGCACCAGGTGGACGAGCGGATCGCCGATTTTTTCCAATACGGTTTTGTCCAACTCGGTCTGATCACCGAGCACCACCAGTTCAATCTCCTTGCCCATTTGTGCGCTAAGGTCTCGAACCAGTCGTGGGAACCGACTGAAACAGACTCGTATTGGCAACATGCGAATCTGCATCACGCTTTCCTGCAACTCGCGCGTATGCCGTTCCAATTGATCCAGCCCATCGCGCAGACCGAAGAGTGATACCTCTTCCACCTCGCCGAAGCGTTTCAGCATGGATTGGGTAATGACGAGTTCGCCAACCAGATTCAGGAGGTCATCAATCTTGTCGATGCTGACGCGGATGGAACCGCTCTCTTTGCCCGCATCTTTCGCGGCTTTTGCGTCCGATGAACTCGCGCCTTCTGCCGCCGGCCCTTGTGGACCAACAGCCTCTGCCGGAAGCGTCTGTCCCTCCGAAGCCGGAAGCGTCTGTCCCTCCGGGCTAGGTGAGTCGGCCGCCTGCCCTTCAGCAGAATCCGTGTGTCCCGACGATGCAGAATCTGTGTGTCCCGTCGAAGAGTCTGAATCCGTGTGTCCTGCTCGGGACTCGTCCCCGAGGTCAGCAGCGTCTGTCCCTTGTGGAGCCCCATCGGCGGTGTCTTCCGCCGTTGCGTTCAGTGCGTCCTGCAGCTGCTGCTGGATTTCGGCGACCTTTTGATCTTCCAGCGCCTGCGCACCGGAGATCAGATCTCCAAGACAATCTGTGGCTATTAACAGAAGTTCAACTGTTGGGTCTTCGACATCCCGCTTGCCCCCGCGCATTTCATCCAGCACCGTTTCCAGGTCGTGGGTAAACGCGGCAACGTCGTCGAAACCGAAGGTGGCGGCACCGCCTTTGATGGAGTGCGCCGCGCGGAAGATATCATTGATCTGGTCAACATCGGGCGGTCCTGGCTGCAGGTTCAGCAAGCCTTGCTCAAGTATTTCCAGACCCTCGACAGTTTCCTCCAGAAACAGCGCGCGAATCTCTTCTAAGTCGTCATCCATGACTCTTATCTCTTCAGATTTCAGGCTGCGGCTGCTCGGGGCGCCGCATCTGCTTGTTCAGTTGTTTGTTAAAATTCAGACCAGTCGTCTTCTTCAAAGCTTTCCGGCGCTTGCCGATAGTCTCCCACGGCTCGCTTCATGGGCACTTCGGTTTGAGTTGTCCGCGGGCTTGCCGGTGATTTGTGATCCAGTTTTTGATCGTTTGAAATTCGGAAGAATTCGATCAGGCGATTAAGGCCGTCTGCATCTCGGCTCATATTTTCACTGGCAGAGGTTGCTTCTTCAGACATCGCAGCGTTCTGTTGCGTCATCTGGTCCATTTGAGTGATGGCCTGATTAACCTGATCGACACCCTCGGCTTGCTCTTCGCTGGCGTTCGCAATTTGCGCAATAATATCGTTCACTTGCGCGACCGCACCAACAATTTCGCTCAGTGTCTCGCCGGATTCATTGACCAATCGAGAGCCTTCGTCGACTTTTTCGACGCTGTCTTTGATGAGTGCTTTAATTTCTTTGGCCGCCTCTGCGCTACGCTGCGCAAGATTGCGGACTTCCGAGGCCACCACGGCAAAGCCGCGTCCTTGTTCACCCGCACGCGCGGCCTCCACCGCTGCGTTGAGTGCGAGAAGATTCGTTTGAAACGCAATTTCGTCCATGACCGCATTTATCTTCGCGATTTCATGTGATGACGTTTCGATACCGCTCATTGCGGCTATGACCCGGTGCACGATGTCGCCGCCAGCGATGGCGCCCGCACGGACCTTGTCCGCTGTCGCGGCAGTGGATTGCGCATTTTCGGTAGAGGCACGCACCGCCCCGTTCAACGTGTCGACCGCGTGGCTTGTGATTTCCAACGACGCGACCTGCGCCTCTGTGCGTTGTGCCAAATCGTTTGCAGAGCTTTTGACCGTCGCGACCAACCCCATCAAATCAGATGTCTCTCTCGACACATCACGCAGCACATCGCCAAGCGTGGCGACCGCACGATTGAAATCGAGTCGAAGCGGTTCGTAAGCTTGCGGGAACGATGTGTGAATGCGGTGCGACAAGTTCCCTTGCGCGATATGCTCAAGCCCGTCCCGCAATGAGGCCACGACCAGCGTTTGTGCGTCGTATTGCTGTCTTTGCAATGCCGAAGCGCGCATGTCAGCCTCTTGTGCGGCGGCGTTTGTCTGTTCCCGCGCGGCTTGTTCGAGTTCCAGCGCCTTAACCAGTTGCTCGGCCTCTGCCTGTGCGGCTTGGGCGCGTGCCGCTTCGGTTTCGG
>JBCCUW010000018.1:0-20135 GCA_039196385.1 Pseudomonadota bacterium | reverse complement strand
TTTTCATCGGCTTTCATCGGCTTTCATCGGCTTTCATCGGCTTTCATCCGCATTTTATCGACTTTTACTGATTACAAAAACTAACCAGATAAATTATATTATCGCTTCAGAACGCATTCGATCAATAGAGCTACGATGAAACAAAAATCAAAGTGCCCGATCAACCTGTCCCTTGAAATTCTCGGCGACAAATGGACGCTGATGGTAATCAGAGACATTGCCCTGGGCGGACGTCGACACTTTCGGGAGTTGTTGAATCAATCGGAAGAACGCATTCCAGCAAACATGCTGTCTAGGCGGCTCAATCTGCTGGTGGAACAGGGCCTGTTAACCAGAACATCTGATCCGACTCACAAGCAGAAAATCATCTATTCACTCACCGAACGCGGCATCACCTTGGTCCCGGTGTTAGCCCAGCTTGCGGTATGGGGTCGGCAGAACCTGCCGGTTGATGCAGAACACGATGCGATGGCGCAGGTATTGGAGGACGGCGGCCCCCGGTTGTGGGGCAAGCTGATGCGCAACCTGCGCAAGCAGCATCTGTAACAGGCAGCAAGCTATGGTGCTGCGTAGTCCCAGGAAATGCGCTTTACAATGGTAATTTCAATGTAGGCTGCCCCGGGTCTGGCCTCAGTCGGCCAGTCGGCTTCGGGTACTCCGCGGCTTGCCGCACCTTTGCGCATCAGCTCCAGAACCCGGCCCGGCGCCCTGTGGACCACGGCCGTGCCCTGCACCATCGCCCCCTTAATGTCAGCCATGGTCGAACCAGACTCAATGAGCAGCGAGACCTGGGCGTTGCGCTCGATGTTACGTATTTTTTGCGTGTGATCACGAACCCCACAATAGAGGGTGTCACCGTCTCTGAAATAGCCCAGCGGCACACTGTGGGGAAAACCATCCGCGCCAATCGAGCTGAGCACAATCCAGCCGGGTTTACTATCCAGAAAGGCGTCAAACGATTCTTTATCCAGTGGTTTTGGCATGGCGTCTGCCCAATTCCTGCTATGACCAGCTGAAGACCGGTGCTGTGTCGGTAGTCAGCCTACCACTCAGCGCTTTTTGGTATCCGGATTGAATGGCGTCAGGGCCGACCCCCTCAGGGAAGGTCAACCAGCCCTCCGTCCAGCCGGCGAAATCAGACCAGGCTTTAGCGAAATGCCCGTGATAGGTAGTGAATCCATCCGCAGCCGCGCGTTCTTCAGCCACATCAGGAATAAAAAAGAAGCGAGGTTGCGGACCCGGCATAGGTAACGCTTCACCGGGCGGCGCACGGTGGGTGGCGCCAATGGTGACCGAATCTTCGAGACTGGTGCCGAGCGCGACGTGGACCGCTGATGTAACGGCGGCATTCCCGGCTATATCGACAAAGGCTGTTTTGCCAACCCCGGCGAGCGATTCCAATTCTGTATACGTGCGAATGTTGTCGTAGATACCCAGACCAGAGACAAACTCCTGATTGCCCGGCGAGGTCAGTCCGATGACCTGCAGTTCTGCCCCGCTGTGTTTAAGCGACCAGGCCAGAGACAGCGCTGTTTTGCTGGAAGCACTGGAGATCACCACCGAGTCAACGTTGTTCACCAGTTCATCCGCCATCATCCAACCGGTCATGAACAACGCCCACAAAACACATTGGGCCGCGGAGCGTTCGTTGGCATAAAGGGGATCACCGGCGCACCGATAGTAACGGTTGTACCACGGGTGAAGCCCGGTGCGGTGCGCAGAGTTATCTGAAAAGCAAAGCTCATTGATGGCAGTTGGGGTAGTGACCAGATGCGAAGCCATGGGTAGATAACCGAAGACTCGCTCACCCACTTGAATGTCTTGATGTCGACTTTCAACAACCTGAGCAAACCCCCACACTGGCACACAGCCGTAACCTTCAGCCGCTGGAAAGTACGCCCAGTACCCCAACATCTCGCCCACATCGGCGTAAGAAATATTGTTGGCTGACAAACCAAACAACTCAACCGCAAGCAAGACCTGCCCGTTTTCAAGTACAGGTAGCTCAGCATCAACGGTAGCCTCCATCTGGGCCAAATCGTCCTTCAGCACCGCGAGTTGTACTTTGCCCATATTTACCTCACCGATGTCTCATGTGTACTGGATTGGCGTCTGTGGTTCTTCGCTTAACAGCTCAGCGCCAGCCCGCTTTGTCGTATATCTGCACGGCGCGGGCTTGGTTGGTGCCCAACACGCCAGCGTTTATCTGATCCTCTTTGAAATCTACGCCAAGCTTCACGATAGGGCCAGTTGCTTCACCCGCCACCGGGTATTCGTTGTTGCCTTCAGCAAACAGTTTCTGTGCTGAGTCACTCACGAGATATTCGAGGAACTTGATCGCATTGTCACGATTTGGAGCATAGCGGGTCAACCCGGCGCCGCTGATGTTGACATGAGTACCACGGTCTGCCTGGTTGGGAAACACCAGTTCCAGCGCACCCAGCAATTCCGCAGCGCTGGCATCATCACTCGCCAGCCAGCGACCCAGATAGTAAGTATTGGCTATGGTCAGTCCGCATTCACCAGCGGCCACTGCGGTCAGATTACCCGTGTCATTACTCTGCGGCGGTCGCGCAAAGTTCTTTACCACACCCTCAGCCCAGGCCTCCGCCGTAGCCTCACCATGGGCATCAATGAGGGCAGCCATTAACGACAGATTGTAGATGTTGGAAGAACTCCGCATACAGATTTTGCCGCGCAGCGCCTCGTCGGCAAGCTGCTCATATCGACTGATTTCGATCGGCAAACCCGCCGCCCGGTTATATACGATGACCCGGGCGCGCTTGGACAACCCGAACCAGTACCCTTCCGGGTCGCGCAGATGGGCTGGAATGCTGTCGGTTAAGACCGCAGATTCCAATGGCTGAAACACACCCTTTTCCTGTGCGCGCCAGAGCCGGCCGGCATCTACCGTAATCATGATGTCTGCGGGGGAGAACTTGCCTTCATTCAAGATGCGCTCGATTAACGCATCGCTGCCACCTTCGATCAGGTTGACCTGAATGCCGGTTTGCTCGGTAAAGTTGTCGTACAGGGCAAAATCGGTGTCGTAATGCCGCGCGGAATAAACATTAACCACCTCTGCGACAACCACCGAGGAGGAAAAAAATGTGCTGATCGCACCAAGCAGGAAAAAGCGTTTCAATAGACGATTCATAAAGCGTGATGTGTCCTATTTGCCGACAAGAGAGACTATTTATCCAGACGAAGCAGTTTTATCTGGAAAAGAAATCCTAATCTATAAGTGCATTCTCGTAATTGAGAATTATTCTCATTAATCAGTGGTGGGAAAGTACACGAGCACATCCGTCGAGTCAAAGCTCAAATGCACCCGATCTCCCCGCTGCACTGGGGGCTCGGCAGAAGTGTCCGCGCGTAAATACTGACCCTTTGCCTGTACCACCACCAGATAACGTTCACCCAGGAAGCGAATATCTTCAACCACAGCCTGAGAATTCTGCGCCGCGGTCATCTGCACCGCCCGTCGCCGCACGATGACTTCACAAGCAGTGCCGACATCGCCCGGTGGCAGCATCGATATCAGACCAAATTCAGTTTCAATTCCGGCGTCCACTATTCGACCCGACACGGCATCCGTATCGCCAAACAGCTCCGCGACAAAACGGTCCGCGGGATGTTGCCAGATCTGTTCCGGTGTACCCATTTGTACTATCTCACCCCGACCCATCACCGCAATACGGTCAGCCAGTTCCATGGCCTCTTGAGCATCATGGGTCACTACTATTGCGGGGACGTCAGCCTGGCGCAGGGCCCGACGGGTATCTTCGCGCAGCTGGCGGCGCAGGGTGCTGTCGATACTGGCAAACGGTTCGTCCAGCAACATCAGCAGCGGCTGCGGCGCCAACGCTCTAGCTAAGGCAACCCGTTGCTGCTGCCCACCAGACAAGGTGTGCGGATAACGTTCAGCCAGATCTGCCAGACCAACCAGGGCCAGCTGTTCCTGCACTCGGGCGCGCGCCTGGTCAGGCGGCAGATCACTCAGGCCGAAGCGCACGTTTTCGCCAACGGTCATATGCGGGAACAGCACATGATCCTGAAACACCATGCCAAATCGACGCTGTTCAGCGGGTGGTTCAGCACCCGGCTGCGCGAGGGCTTTGCCGTTAAAGCCGATGCGGCCTGTCTGCAATGGCTCCAGACCGGCTATAATGCGCAGCAGTGTGCTTTTGCCGCTGCCGGATGCGCCCAAGAGACACACAATCTCGCCGGCAGCAACAGTCAGGTCAACACCCCGGAGTACATCGACAGCACCAAATTGATGACTGATTGAGTCGACTTCAAGCATGCCTGAAAAGTGTCCCATTAAATTAGCAGCGCGAGTTTTAGCGTAGTATGGCAATCCATGACAAGTCATAACTCGCTTAACACGCCAAAACCACTCGTCAGCTGGCGATTACCTTCGGTGTGGAGCGCGGGCGCAGTGTTCATCGCCCTGCCCGTCGCGGTGCCCATTGTGGCCGTGTTGCTGACCTTTTTTGCGCCGCACAGCGAAGTCTGGCAACACCTGTATGAATCTGTACTGTTTGAGTACATTCTCAACACCATCGCTCTGCTGCTGGCGGTCGGCGTACTGGCCTGCCTGTTTGGCGTCAGCACTGCCTGGCTCGTGGCCACGCAGGAATTCCCAGGACGCCGCTGGTTTGCGTGGCTGTTAATGCTGCCGATTGCAGCGCCTGCTTACGTGGTCGCTTATGCTTACGCGGACTTCTTATCTTATGTGGGGCCGGTGCAAAGCACCTTGCGCGAGCTAGCGATACTCAGCGGCCCGATGCCCTCTATCCGGTCGCTACCGGGAGCCGCCGTTGTATTGAGCTTAACCCTCTACCCCTATATCTATCTGTTTGCCTACAACGCGTTCAGCCAACAGGCACAACCGCTCGCAGAAGCGGCGCGCACGCTGGGCGCCAGCCCGGCGCGCGCATTCTGGCGGGTTGCCCTGCCACACGCCCGGCCAGCCATTGCCGGGGGTACAGCCCTGGCTTTAATGGAAACCGCTGCCGACTTTGGCGTCGTTAATTTTTTCGGCGTGCCTACCTTAACCAACGGGGTGTTTCGCACCTGGTACGCACAGGGTGAACAACTTGCAGCCATGCAATTGGCTGGCTGGCTGTTTGCGGTCGTTGCCGTCCTGGTGATCTTTGAGCAGATGGCGCGGCGCGGCTCTTATGCTAACCCGGTGTCGCGCAACACCGGTGCGGTGCGCAAACGACAGACCGGTCTACGCGGCACAGTTTGCATGCTGGTCTGCTTTGTTCCTCTAACGCTGGGTTTCGCACTGCCAGCAGTTATTCTCAGCTGGCATGCTGTCACAGTGGGTGACCCTCTGTTGGGGCCACGTTTTGTCGCCTACATTACCAATACGCTGACGGTCGCCGGAATTGCCGCGCTGCTGGCCGTCGCCTGCGCTGTCTGGCTGGCTTATGCCAACCGTCGCCACCACCAACAGGGCAGCAGGCTGCTCACGGTCAGCGTCCGGCTTGCCACATTGGGTTACGCGCTCCCCGGCATGGTGCTGGCCGTGGGTTTGATTGGTCCACTAACCACCCTCGACAAGTGGCTCGCAGAGTACGTTAACCCAATTCTGGGTCTGCCCAGTGCCCTGCTCCTGACCGGTTCCGCCGCCAGCCTCATCTTTGTGTATCTAGCCCGCTTCCTGACCGTGGCCTACAACAGTTGCGACGGCGGCATGACCCGAGTGCACAGCAACTATGACAATGCAGCACGCAGCCTGGGTGCAGGTCCGCTGAACGTTCTCAAGCGGATTCATCTACCCATTATGGCGCCGAGCATCCTCACTGCCCTACTGCTGGTTTTTGTTGATGTGGTGAAAGAACTGCCCGCCACGCTGATCCTGCGTCCCTTCAACTTTGAAACTTTGGCCACCCGCGCCTACCGCCTGGCTTCGGATGAGCGCATCGCTGAGGCATCCACCGCCGCGCTGCTGATCATTGTCGTGGGTCTGATACCGGCGGGCATCATCGCATGGCAGAATTTTTTCCGGCCGCAGCGTCAAGCGTAGTTGTCTTGCAGCCCTGGATTGTGAAATGCTGCTCATCTGCAGAGAACACCTCAGCCTGCTGACAAGACCCCGTCTAAGCTTAGGGAAGAATCTATAGCCCAGACAAAGACCAGAAGTTCAGAAAAACATGGATCCGCAACCCTATATACCCTCAGACCCCAGCCTGATCGAAGTTCCCGTGCTGAGTCTGCAACCGGGCATGTACGTTGCTGAACTGGATCGCCCCTGGCTGGACAGTCCTTTCGCAACCCAGGGCTTTGTCGTTAAAGACGACGAAGAAATTGAGTTCATATCCCAGCATTGCAGCCACGTCTACATTGATCCGCGCAACACCGTACGCGTCAATGTTCTGACAGAAAAGCGCTTCAAACCCAGGGCAGCACGCAAACGTCTGGATATCCGGCGAGATTTTGCCCGCTCCAAGGTCGATTTTGAATCTGCATCTGAAGCCATGGCACGGGTATTCGACCAGATCCAGGTGAACCGCCGGTTGGATATCACATCAGTCAAAAAGGCCATCAACCCCTTGATCGATAGCGTGTTCCGCAATCCCGAGGCGGTGGCTGCACTGACCCGCATGAAAGATACTCACGAGTACTTTTTTAACCACTCACTATCCGTGGCTGTGTGGTCGGCGGTGTTAGGGCGTCACCTGGGCTTTGAAAAGAGCGATCTGATTGATCTGGCCACGGGGGCTGCTGTCATGGACGTGGGCATGAGTGAGCTGGGTGACAACATTCTGCAAAACACAGGCGTGCTGAGCGCGGCTGAAGTGAAAGAGATACAGAACCACGTACGCTACAGCCTCGAACGCCTGAACGAAACCGGGGGCGTGTCAAAAACTGTCTTGAATCTGGTGGCCTGCCACCATGAGCGTCACGATGGCAGCGGTTATCCGATGGGCCTGAACGGCGCTGACATACCGCTGCACGCACGCATTGCCGGTCTGGTTGACAGCTATGACGCCATGACTACACAACGCCCTCACGCTCCGGCGCGCTCTTCTTTTGAAGCCATGCAGGAACTGGCGGACATGAAAGACGCCGCGTTCCAAGGCAGCTTGGTAGAACACTTCATCCAGACCGTTGGCATGTTTCCCACCGGATGCCTGGTGGAACTCAATACTGGTGAAGTGGGCGTTGTGGTGGAACAGAATGTGACCCGCCGGCTGCGACCCAAGGTTATCCTGGTGACAGACGATCAGAAACAAAAGCGCGGCGATATGACGTTACTGGACCTCAGCCAGTTTGCTGCAGTGCAGGACGGTACGCCCACACAGTGGATCACTAGAGAGCTGCAGGTGGGCGCCTACGACATCAATCCGGTCGACTACTTTTTATAGCAATGCATACTCACGGCTTAGTTCAGCTATCGGGCTTAAGCGCCATTACTGAATCGCTTGGGCAGGAAAGCACACGCCTTTACCTGAGTGAATTTGCCGAACGGCTGCAACGGGTGATACGCCCCACTGACAAGCTATTGAAAGTCTCGACAGACAAATATTGTGTGGTGCTGAATGGCGTGGCGTCGCGGCGACACGTTGAGCTGGCCTTGGCAAAACTGGAACGGGAACTTGCCGCACCCGCGGAAATTGTCGGCGAATCAGTTTTTTTCCACACACACGTCGGCTTTGTGCTGCCCAGTGAAAACGGACTGAAATCCAAAGAACTGCTGCGCCGCGCGGAAACTGCGCTACGTAAGGCGGTGGAAGCAGATGAACCCGCTGTCATCGTGTCAGCGACCGAGGTTGCGGTTTCTGATGTTGATGCGGCCTTGCTGCCCCGTATCGAACGCGCGCTGCAGGAGGGTGAGTTCACGTTGTACTACCAGGCCAAAGTGGACGCGGTGTACGAGCATGTGGTGGGTGCCGAAGGTCTGGTCCGTTGGCTTGACACTGCGGACAATAAAGTCATCACCCCCAACGCGTTCATAGACGCTGTGGAAGAATCCGCGCTCATTGAGCCACTGACCCATCATTTACTTAAGTTGGGTTTGACCCGTTGTCAGACCTGGTCCGAACAGATTGGCTTAGCGCTGAATATCGCCCCGCCGCTACTGGAGCATACCAAGATTGTTGATGTGCTGGGTGATGCCATGGATGTTCATCGCATACAGCCACAACGGGTCACGCTGGAGATCACCGAGCGCGGCGAATTGAAAGGCAAGGCTTTGCAAACATTAAGCGCGCTCCAGGCGTTGGGTGTTACCGTTTCAATCGACGACTTTGGCACGGGGCGCTGCTCACTGTCTTACTTTCGTGACCTGCCGGCCGATCAAATCAAGATCGATCAGACCTTTGTGCAGGCAATGGATACCTCGCGCAGAGACCTTGCCATAGTCCGCAGTTGTATTGAGATGGCCCACGGCTGTGGTATGAAGGTTGTCGCAGAGGGGGTAGAAGACGCACAAACCGCTGAGCAATTAAGAAAACTCGACTGCGACTATTTGCAGGGCTACTACTTCGGCAAACCACTCTCGGCCGCAGAGTTTGAGCTGCACCATCTGGACGGACTGATGACCCATCAGGCAACCCCGGATTTTGCCGCCCAGGTTTTGCGTAAAAACTGATTCTCTTCATTTGTCCACATTGAGACTGGCCTGACCAGTTAAAGCTGGGCTATGATGCGATTTAATTGTACGCGTACATTTAAATCCATTTGAATTTATGTCTGAGCCAAACCCTAAGCTTGCAACGAGCCGCGTCGGACGCCCGAGCAGGTCGCCCGAAGCGGAACTGACATTACAGGCGACCATTGTCGACGCAGCCCGCGCCTTGTTTGTGCAGGAGGGTGTCGATAGCGTGTCGATGCGCAAAATTGCGGCCCGCGCGAACATCAGCCCCATGACCATTTATACCGTCTTCACCAACAAGCGCGCGCTGCTCTATCACATCTGGGATGATATTTTTGCGGCCTTGGATGCACGCATCCGGAAAGTGCGTGACGGGCAACCGGACGCCGCCAGCGAGTTGCTGGCAATTTTGCATTGCATGCTGACCTATTGGCTGGAAAACCCCGATTGTTACCGGGTGATCTATCTACACCAGGACGTACCCGCAGAAGGCAGCGAAGAGTACTACGTCGATGGCCGCCAGATGGCACGCCTGGGGGCACTGCAGGAAGTGCTTGAAGCCGGCATCGCAAACCAACAGCTGAAAGCGCACAACACGCAGATCCAGGCAGAAGTTCTTTACACCCAGATCCTGGGTCTGGCTCTGGCCTACATCACCATACCCGAATACCCCTGGCAGCAAGCTGAAGACATGCTGGAAGCAATTACTGATGCTGTTCTGCGCCGACTGAACCCAACCGAAATCAACACAGAGTAATCTTATGAGTCACCCATTGGACCCCTTGTCAGCCGCTGAAATCAGTCACGCTGTGGAAGTATTCCGCGGACAACACGCCGGCCAAGCGTTCTTTTCTTCGATTGGCCTCGTTGAGCCTGCCAAAGCCCTGGTTAAAGCAAACAAAACCACCCCCCGAATTGCGCGTCTATTGGGCGTAGACGAGCAACCGGACGGCGGCTTTGCGGCTGATATCAATCTGGACACTGGCGAGGCCTCTGTGTCCCGCTTGCCTGGCAATGCCCAGGCTCCTTATGGATTTGCCGATCTGGGTGTGGCCGTGATGCTCACCAAACAGAATGAAGAATGGCTTCAGGCTGTCAATCAGCGCGGTGTCGCTACGGCAACAGAAGAAGAGCTGGAACTGATCCAGATTGATCCATGGCCGGCCGGTGGTTTTGCTCACCCCGCGGTACCGGCAGGACACCGTGCCGTGAGATGCATCGCTTTTCTCAAAGAAGACAAAACGGATAACGGTTATGCACGCCCGATACAAGGGCTAATCGCCCACGTCGACATTACTGCACGTAAGGTGGTCGCTATTGAAGATAATGGTGTCGTGCCGATGCCTGAAGCGAGCGGCCGCTTCGACGCAGCAAGCCAGCCACACATTCGCGACGACCTTCAAGAACTGGCCATCACCCAGCCTGACGGCCCCAGCTTCAGCGTGGACGGCTATCGAGTCAGTTGGCAAGGCTACGAATTCCGCGTCGGCATACATCCCGTGAATGGTTTGGTGCTACACCAGCTGTCATTGCGCGACCGCCCCATCCTTTACCGAGCGGCGCTGTCCGAAATGGTGGTGCCCTATGGTGACAGCAATCCCATGCACCGCTGGAAGCATGTTCTGGATGCCAGCGAATATAATATGGGGCAACTGATCAACTCCCTCAAACTGGGTTGCGACTGCCTCGGCGAAATCCACTATTTTGATATCGATCAGATCACCCACGAAGGGGCAGCAAAAACCATTGAAAACGCAATCTGTATGCACGAAGAAGACTACGGCATACAGTGGAAACACTACGACAGCGAATCCAAGATCAGTGAGGTGCGCCGCTCGCGACGGTTGGTGATTTCCTCAATCTTCACCATCGGGAACTACGATTACGGTTTTTACTGGTATCTCTATCTGGACGGCACCATCCAAATGGAAGTGAAGCTCACTGGAATTGTTGGCGTCACCGCCATTACAGACGGCCAGGTGAACCCAGGTCAATCTCCCTTGATCTCTGCAGAACTGTCATCTCCAGTCCATCAGCATGTGTTCTGTTTCCGCCTCGATTGGGAACTGGATGGTGGCAGCAATTCGCTGTACGAAAACCAGATTGAGGTGCTGCCAATTGATGACCACAACCCTGAGGGCACCCAGTTCCGGTCTGTATCGCGACATCTGACTGATGAAGCGAGCGCACAGCGCAACGTTGCACCGGAAGTCTCACGCTACTGGAAAGTGACTAACCCAAACGCCAAAAACGGACTGGGTGTGCCGGTAGCTTACAAACTGCTGCCACAGGCATCGCCACCCTTGTTTGCCCACGACAACTCACAGGTGACGCGTCGCGCTGGGTTTGGCAAACACCAGCTTTGGGCGACCCCTTACGTCGATGGAGAAATTCACGCAGCCGGTCCCTATACAGTGATGCACGAAGGTCAGCAGGGTTTGCCCGAGTTGACCGCTGAAAACCGGGACATCAGTGAGTGTGATCTAGTGATGTGGCACACCGTGGCTGTAACCCACGTACCACGTCCCGAAGACTGGCCGGTTATGCCGGTGGAGTATTGCGGGTTCCATCTGATTCCAGTCGGCTTTTTTGATCACAATCCAACGCTGGACCTGCCTTCGTCATGTCATGCAAACGCGGGAGAACAAACTCAGGAGAACAACAAGTGAGCCGAACAGGTTTTGTGTGGCAGGAGCGCTGCATGTGGCATTTTAACGGCCCGGCGTCAGGTACCTATCCGGTACGCGGGGATCTGCAACCTGGTGTTCACGTAGAAAACGCAGAAACCAAACGCAAGTTGAAAAACCTAATGGACGCTTATGACGTGACTCCTCAGCTGCACAACATTCCCTGCAACGAGGCAACCGACGCTGAGCTATTGAAGTTTCACACGCAAGACTACATCAACAAGGTGCAACACCTGAGCGACCATGCCGGAGGAGATGCCGGTGAGTATGCTCCGGTCGGACCCGGATCCGCAGAGGTGGCCAGGCTGGCTGTCGGCGGCACCACCGCCGCGATAGCCGCAGTGGCCCAGGGGCAATATCAAAATGCTTATGCACTCATGCGGCCACCAGGGCACCACGCAGAGCGAGACCGGGGCCGGGGGTTCTGCATATTCAACAACATCGGCCTGGGTGTTCTAAGTGCTCTGGACAACAAACTGGTTGATCGCGTGGCGATACTCGACTGGGACGTCCATCACGGCAACGGCACTCAGCAAGCGTTTTACGCCCGCGATGATGTCCTGACGATTTCCATTCACCAGGATATGCTCTACCCTGCGGATCTAGGCCAGCCCGAAGAAATGGGTGAAGCCGCCGGTGAGGGCTACAACATCAACGTCCCACTACCCGCCGGTTGTGGGGGTGAAGCCTATCTGGCGGCTATGGATCAGGTGGTGTTGCCCGCACTGCATGGGTTTAAACCCTCCCTGATTGTTGTGGCCTGTGGTTTTGATGCCAGCTACTTTGATCCCATGAGCCACATGTTGTTGATGGCCAGTCACTTCCGTCAGTTCACCCAGAAAATCATGCAGGCGGCAGATGAATTGTGCGGTGGACGTCTGGTGTTTAACCACGAAGGGGGCTACTCAGATTTTTACGTGCCACTCTGCGGTATGGCGGTGATCGAAACGTTAAGCGGCATTAACACCGCCGTGCGTGATCCTTATGCGGGCACAGAATTTGTCGCCAACCAGGCACTGATGCCGCACCAGCAGGAGTTTATCAATCGCGCCCACAACGGCCCACTCTCTGCTCTACTGACAAAATGCTGAACAAACAGCTGAACTAACGCCTTGGGAGAAGAACGTTATGTCTATACCTGAATATACTGCTGATGCACCTGCCAGTGAAATTGCTGCCGCGCTGGGAGACGCCGGCTGCGTGGTCGTCACCGGCGTTACCGATGCCAACCTGCGCGCCGCCATCACGGGCGAGCTTGCGCCTTACATGGAACAGGCGAAGGTGATCAATGAGGATGACCCCAAAGAGTTTTATCCCGGACACACGCGGCGCATCTCGGGTCTCGTGGCCCGCTCTGCCTGCGTCACCAGCCAGCTGATTACACACCCGATCAGCAAGGCAGTTTGTGATACCCATCTGCTGCCAAACGGCGAATTCGGCTGGCAACTCCATGTTTCTGCGGCACTGGAAGTCGGACCAGGCGCCCGCGAGCAGGTATTGCACCGAGAGGAAGACTCATTTACCTATTTCCCCGTGCCCCGCCCCAATATCATTGTGGCCAGCATGTGGGCCATGTCAGAATTTCGCGCGGACAACGGCGCCACCTTGCTGGTTCCAGGCAGTCACAAATGGACGGAAGACCGTAAGCCTGAGCCTGATGAGATTGTGAGTGCCGCCATGCCGGCAGGTGCTGTACTGTACTGGATGGGCGGATTGCTGCACGGCGCAGGCGCGAACACCAGTCAGGATTGGCGCTACGGAGTGATTCTGACTTATTCGCTGGGCTGGGTCCGTCAGGAAGAAAACCAATACCTGAACATCCCCCGGGAAAGGGTCGCGGAATTGTCACCGGAAGTGCGCCGGATTGCTGGCCTGAAAATGTATGGGGCACTGGGCTTATATGACCCGTCGGTGAAGTAAACGCAGTTAACGCTTATCATCGATGCAGGTAACGAAAAAGTTGCATCGAAGCAGCCATGAATAATGCCGTGCAGTCTGCCGAAATAGAACAACCGTGGCCGCGACCCGGATATGCCTGGTATGTGGCGGTAGTTCTGTTTGTTGGCTCAGTCTTTTCTTTTCTCGACCGCCAGATCATTGCGCTGATGGTACAGGACATCAAGCTGGACCTTGGGCTGAATGATTTCGAAATTGGCCTGCTCCAGGGCCCACCCTTCGGCATTTTTTACGCGGTGATGTCGATCCCGATTGCGCTGATGGCGGATCGTTACAATCGGCGCAACATCATCATTGCCGGTGTTACATTCTGGAGTTTGGCCACCGCTGCCTGTGGACTGGCCAGCAATTTCTGGCATCTGTTTCTGGCCCGGGTTGGGGTCGGCAGCGGCGAGGCCTGCTTATCACCCTGTTCTTATTCGATGCTCAGCGACTACTTCAAACGTGAACAGCTACCCCTGGCAATGGCCGTGTTTACCATGGGCAACCTGACTGGCGTGGGCCTGGCGATGATTATCGGGGGCGCTGTGATCGGTTACGCGCAGAGCCTGGGCAGTATTGATCTGTGGTTGCTTGGTGAAGTAGCGCCGTGGCAATTTTCGTTTATTGTCATCGGCCTGCCCGGGGTGTTGCTTGCGGTGCTAATGCTCACCATCCGCGAGCCATTCCGCCGCGGAGGCAGTCAGATGCCGGAACAAACAACGTTGAAGGCATTCGGTCAGTTTGTTCGAGGCCACGGTCGAACGTTCACCACCTTGTTTGCCAGCTTCACACTGCTGGTACTGGTGGCTTACGGGAACTTTGCCTGGGTACCCACCTTCTTTATGCGCAAGTTCGGATGGAGTGCCACGGATGCTGGCGCCGCGTATGGTTCGATCGTCGCTGTGTTCGGCACGGCGGGTGCGCTATTCGGTGGGTGGTTAGCAAGCTGGCTGGCCAGAAGAGGCTATACGGATGCGCCTTATCGAGCCACCATGCTGTGTTCCATTCCGCTCGCCCCGATTGCGGCGCTGATCTTCCTGGCCGCACCCGATGGGGATACAGCCATGTGGTTGTATGCCCCCTATCAGCTGTTCAGTGCAGTCCCGGCCGGTTTAGCGGCAACGGCAATGATGAACATCACGCCTAATCAGATGCGCGCCAAAATTTCGTCCGCCTATTTGTTCTTCAGTAACTTTATCGGACTTTCTATCGGCGCAGCCTTGGTTGGGTTTATCACACATAACGTACTGGCGGACGAAAATCTGGTGGGTACCTCGCTGGCCCTGGTTAACATAGTATGCGCGCCGCTGGCTGTTATCATAATTTTTCTGGGTATGAAGCACTATCGGACCAGCCTGGCACAGCTGGACGCATCATGACTGGCTGGCGCGCAATTCCTGCAACAGTTGAGTCACTTCGTCCATAGAGCTGTCTGACTGCCCGGCCAACTCGCACCGCACGAAGGTCTGTAACGCGATTTCGTGTCGCGCAAGGATATCCAGTTCAGTAGCGTGCTCTGCCGGCCCCGTGTCACGCATAGCGTTGTACGTTTCCACCGCGGTATCGATCACTTCTGTGATGGAAGCCAGGCTCTCATTAACCGATGCCGCAGCAAATTCGCGGCCCGCCATCTCCATCGATAGCGTCTCGACTGGAATCTGCTGAATATCCACAAGCCTTTCAAGGGCAGTGCCAACACGTCTTTCCAGCTCGGCCAGGTCTGTCCACTTGGATTTCATTGCCGGATCAGAGGTGTGTTCTGCTACCGCAGAAAAAAACACTTCTCCTCTCCGCTCTCCAACCCAAGCTTGATCCAATTGTGTCTGGTAGTCATGATTCATTTCGATCACTCATCGCTGGAAGGAGACAATTGTCCGCCATGAACCTGTTGTTGAGCAATCGGTAAGCACAAAACCTCCTAACCAAACGTGAGTGCGTGTTTGTCCAGAAATTGTTGCAAAGCGGGCTCGTTGGTAAATTGATGATAAGGCCTTGACTGAATCCGGGTCGCCGGAGTCACATCGTGCTGCAACGTGGCGTCAATCGCCAGAAACCGCAACGCAGCATTCACCACCGCACGGTTGTCGCGGCAAAAGGCTTCATATTCAAATTGAGAATACGGATTGGTCCGGCTCAATGTATGCAGTCTGCCGTCGAGAAAACGTTTCGCCTCAATACGTCGCTTCGCTTCGACAAGATTTGCGTTAACAGTCAGCGATTCCGGATACGGCAGACCTTGATAGCTCCCAGCCGCTTCAGCAAATCTTACAGAGCGGTACCAGGCTAGATTGTCACGCCGGACGAGATGAATGACATGAATATGCGGGTTCTCTCCAAGCCAGACAATGGTTTTTCTAAGTCCTTCCAGCAATGGCACCGGGCCCCACGCGGGCTTTAGTAGCCACTTGGGCGAAGATCGGAACAGATGACGGAATCCAATTGCTCGGGTTGCAGGAGATAGTCTGGCTTCAAGAAACAATCGTTCTTTTTGCCGGACCCGATCCAGGTTCCCCTCCAGCAGCTGAGCCGCTGCGACAACGCGAGACTTACCATAGAGATGCCCGGTTGACTCCCAACCACAGACAATTTCACGGTACAAACCCAGTTGCTCAGCAAATGCAGTGCTCCCGGTCCTGAACGTACCCACCAGGATGAATTTTCTTTTCATTACCCCAGATCGCTCTGAATGACCTTCATTGTCTGATCCGCAATGTTTTGCCAGCTGTAACGATGCGTGGTCGCCTGCATGGAATTGCGCAAGCACTCATCAGCCGCATTGCTCATCAGGTGGGAAAGTCTGCCATCAAGTTCCCGCGTATTGCCTAACGAATGGTAATGGCAATCGGCCAGCTCGAACTGCCTGTGAGCCGCAATGTCACTGATCAGCACAGGAATGCCATAGCTCATCGCTTCCAGGACAGCCAGCGGCATGCCTTCGTACGATGAAGGAAGACAAAACACACCGGCATGCTCATAGAGCTGGGCGAGTTCGGCGCCACTGCGAAATCCCGTGAGGACAATATGATCGGATCGCTCTGCGGCTGCACAAACAGCTTCTGTATACCGATCTCCACTCTCGTTATTGCCGACGATCACGAGTTTCCAGTCATTTCTAGGACGCGCTAGAAAGGCCTCAATCAGATCGAGCTGACGTTTGTGTTCAGTTATGCGCGCCACTTCAATGACAAAGCGCCCCGATTGGAGATTGAGTTCTCTAAGCACGGTGTCCCCATTGTCTAAACGCGCCGGCGGCACCCCATTAGGTATAAACGTCGCCGTTCTACTGTATCGATTCTCAATGTGACTCCGCAGATCAGGGGACACAGTGACAATCGCATCTGCCATGCGGGCGGCAACCCATTCACCCGTGCGCAACAACCAGCGCTGCACCAGATTCCATTTTTCCGCCTCATAGTCCTTACCATGGTGGGTCACAAGCACTCGCAAACCCAGTAATTTGGCCAGGGGGAGAAGCAAAGCCGGTCCAATACCATGGATATGGGCCAGGTCTGCACTTACTCGCTTGGCATAAAGAAGAGAAGCAATAGAATGGCGAAAGTTCTCTAGGAAGCCAATCGATCCAGCTTGAAGAGGCGCAACAGTCACGTTTTCAAATTCATACGGTTCGTCCGTCGCCACGTACCTGGATCGCGCTGTGACGTGCACCTCCTCAAGTTGGTGCGCCAGCAGTGGGTAAAGATACTGTGCGTGAGTTTCAATACCACCCTCAACATCGGGTATGCCTCTGAATCCCAGCGCGACCAGCCGCATCAGGCTTTGTACCTTTGCGTGCGCAAATATTCCGACAAGTACAGAGGAAGTAGCTTGTGCAGCAACAATGCGAAGCGGGCATCTTTACCGACGATATAGCGGCGCCGTGGCTCCCCCGCTTGAAGCGCAGCAAGTACGGCCCGCGCCACCTGTTTCGGGTGCATACCCGAAACTTCAGCATTGTCCCCGTCACCCAACTTTTCCCAGAACGGCGTAGACACCACGCCAGGCACAATGATCGAGACCTTCACTCCAGATGCCTGCGCTTCCATTCTCAAAGCACTCGTTAGAGAATCAAGTGCTGCTTTTGATGCACCATAAACCGCCGACCCGGGCCTTGGGATTCTGCCACTGGTTGACCCAATATTTATGATGCGCCCGTCATTCTTTTTCAGTAGCGGAAACAAGGCGGTTGTCATCGCGACAACACCCAGCAAATTCACCTCAAGTACTTTTTTAGCCTCACCAGCTGATACAGTCTCAAACGGACCGTTCAGACCAACGCCCGCATTGTTAATGAGACCAATCAGCGGCGTTTTCTCATTCAGCTCAGCCGCAAGGTCCCGAATCCTGTCGATGTGTTCCGCTTGCGTAACATCCAGTTCGGCAGTGACCACGCGGCCTCCTGACTGCTCTTGCAAGGCCAACGGAATAGATCGCTGACCGGCTATGACAAAGTAGCCAGCTTCAGCGAGTAGTTCACGACAGGCAAAACCGATGCCTGTACTCGAACCGGTCACCAAAACCATACCCTTGCTGGCGGGTGTACTCACGACTGGCCTGACGAATCAAATAGTTCAACGACCGGGACCACGCCAGATGAACCTGCACGTTGCTGTCCACCAACCGTTTGCAGGTTGTATTTTTTTCCCGACCGCAGCGGTGTGCCGGTAGTTCTTGTAGACGCCACAAGGTAATGCGCACCCGGGTGGGTATGTTTCGTCCCGGGGATGGGTTTGATGTCTGCCGCGTCGTGTTGCCGAGCGTAGTTGCGCCAGACGTGGTCGCAGATCAAATCGTAGCTGCAGTCTTTACATACCGGCAATCGCTTTTTACGCAGGAGTTCGACCAGGCGGGTAAATCCAGCAACCTTCAGACCAAGCAACCCATCCTGCCGGGCATTTGCGAAACTACGCGAGAGCAATGCCCCACTCAAAGACAACAGGTCAAACAACATTGCGGTAATGGGTCCACTGGTTCTTCGAACTTTGTTGCTGAAGTAATAGTTCCAATCATCCGGGTCGTAACTCTGTTGATACAGGTTCATCACGTACTCTTCAAAACCCGTCATAAAACAAAATGGTATGTACTTTACGCTTAATGGCGGTAGGGCTGAGCGATGTCGGCTGATCGCCTGCTTAAGCGCATTCGCAGCGGTCGAATAGCTGATCTCAAACTGAGTGGAGCCACTTCCAGCCTGCGCTACGGGACTGAACACCGCCAGGTTGATGCAGTCTGCACCCTGATTGATGAAAAATGCCAACATCTCGTCCAGATGGAGATAGTTCTGACTCGTTACGGTGGTCGAGGTGCGCGTGCGAACGCCAATGGCTTGAGCATGGGACATCGCCAACATGATCTTTTCAAAGCTGCCCGGTATTGCCGTATGCAAATCATGCAATTCTGCCGTGTGCCCATGTACAGAGAACAGAATATCGCTGACGCCTGCGTCGACAAGTTTTTCCAGGTAGCTCCGTTTGGCCAGACGCAGCCCATTGGTAATGAGCGAAACGTTGCCGAACCCAAGATCTTTTGCGTAGCCAACTACTTTCGCCAAGTCCGCTTTAATCGTCGGCTCACCTCCTGTGAACTCTACTTCGTTCGCGCCGTTTTGACGCAGTACGCGCAGCTGCTGATAAATGCGCTCTGTGGTTGGTTCCTTTTCTTCAGGATTGTCTAGAAGGTCCTGGTAATAGCAGAAGCCGCAGCGTGCATTGCAGCGAAAGCCCATGCGAATCTCGCCCCGAAGAGACAACCCTGCCGGCACGGGATTCAATACGGCAGGCGTGTTAGGTTTTTGCAGTGAGTGAGTCATAAAGATCTACTACATTATTAAGATAACGCGCGCTCGACATTTCATTGACCACAAAATCACGTCCGGCCTGCCCCATCGCCACAAGCTTCGCATTGCTTAAACTGTGAAATTCGGCCAGCACTCGAGCCAGATCGTTAACAGAGCCAGATTGAAAGAGAGCACCGCGTGCAGTGCTGTCGCGCCTCCCAATCATTTCTGGTATGCCACCGATGTCAGCGCCAATAGCAGGTTTACCCAAAGCAAACGATTCCAGAATGGTCATCGGCGCATTCTCATACCATTCCGCGGGTAGAACTGTGGCACGCGCCTGTTGCACACTTTGATAAAGCTGTGAACCGGACAAATGACCGACGAATCGAACTGGCGCGCCAATCTGATAAGTCAGCTGTTGCAGTTCCTGGGCCTGGGGGCCGTCGCCAACAATATCCAGCGGCACCTGCGCGAGCGCACTGGCACGAATCAGGGTAGGCAGACCTTTCTCCGGTGACAGCCGGCCAAAGTAGAGCATGCGGCTGCCAGGTTGAAAATCTGGCGTTAAAGCGCTGATGTCTGCTGGATTGGGGATATATATGAACCGCTCACGCGGCCACCCCCACTCGACAAACTTATCAATGTAGAAGCGGCAAGGCACAACAAACTTGGTCACATGCTTTTCATAAGACCGAAGCAGACGATGCAACACCGCTTCCAGATAAACCACTGCGCTCACCGCCAGACTGCCTTTCATGCAGCGATTAGTCACCACCTTGTGCAGGCGATTCCCTTTGCACTCTTCGCATAACCCATTTGCATTGAACATATGGTAAGCAGGACAGGCAATTTTCAGATCATGGAGGGTCATTACAACGGGTACCCCAAGTTCCGACAGCATCCCGAGAATCGATGGGGAGATATGGTGATAGATGCTATGACAGTGGCAGATATCCGGCTTGGTTCGCTCAATCAAACGCTTGATGTTTCTGCGCGCCTCAAATGAGTAAAGTACTTTCGGCGCCAGACGTAATTTCTGTAGCCATGATACTTTGTTGTGTTTCAGTAACCAGGGTCAGGTTTACTGGCTGAAGGTTTATGAGTTGCCAATGGCTTCAAGAAC